>JBLHNZ010000039.1:0-15202 GCA_047623245.1 Oceanicoccus sp.
CAGTATTGTCGTCGTCGCCGATCCATGACTCAAATAGGTCGCCTAGAATATACAGCTTATCGGCATTGACTGCGTCCTTGCGAAGAAACTCGAAAAACGCCCGGGTGACATCCGGGCGGGCAGGATCCAAATGAAGATCAGAAATAAACAATGTTGTCATAAACTGGCCTTGATGCCTTGCGCAAGCACACTAGTGCCAGATATTCTAACGCAAGTCAGATTAATAGGCGCCCCTAGTCGACGACTACAGCAGTCTCAATGATGACATCTTCCGCTGGGACATCTTGATGTCCGCCGGACATTGTTGTAGCAACTGCCTTTATTTTATCGACAGTTTCGAGCCCGTCAGTCACTTTACCGAACACAGCGTAGCCCCATCCTTGTGAATTTTTACCGCTGTGATTTAGAAAGTCGTTATCTTTTATGTTAATGAAAAACTGAGCGCTTGCGGAATGAGGGTCCATAGTGCGCGCCATTGCAAGAGTGCCGTAGTCATTTTTTAATCCGTTGTCGGCTTCATTTTCAATGTTGTCACGAGTCTCTTTTTGAGTCATGCCAGGTTCAAACCCACCGCCCTGAATCATGAAGTTGTCAATGACGCGATGGAAAATTGTCCCATCGTAAAACCCGTCTTTTACGTATTGTTCGAAATTTTCTGCTGTTTTTGGGGCTTTATCAAAGTCGAGCTCAATTGATATATCACCATAATTTGTCTTCAGTACGATCATGAGGGCGTTTATCCTGTTAAATACTAGAAATAAAAGAGGTATAATAATCGTTTTGTCCTGCCGGAGAAACCTCTCTTTCGGCTTCTAGAAGCAATTATAGATTTAAATTGGGAAATCAATGAGCGATTTGGATTCAAAAGAAACATCCAGTAAAACAAACAATTTTATTGCTGCCTTAATAGAAAATGAGCTTCAAAACGGTACCGTCGATAAAATAGTTACCCGTTTCCCACCTGAACCCAATGGCTATTTGCACATCGGTCACGCCAAAGCCATATGTCTAAACTTCGGTTTAGCTGCAGCGTATGGCGGTGACTGTCATTTACGGTTTGACGACACAAATCCCGGGAAGGAAGAGCAGGAGTATGTCGATGCGATTAAGGAAGACGTTAACTGGCTTGGATTTGAATGGAGTGGAGAAGTGCGTTATGCGTCAGACTATTTTGATCAATTTTATAGCTGGGCCTTGCATCTAATCAATGCGGGCAATGCCTATGTATGTGATTTAACTGCCGAAGAGGCCAGTGAACATCGAGGCTGGGCTACGGAGCCAGGGAAAAATAGTCCTTATCGCGACCGTAGCGTTGAGGAAAACCTCGCCTTGTTTGAGAAAATGCGCGCGGGGTATTTTGACGATGGCGCATGCGTTTTGCGCGCAAAAATAGATATGACGTCTCCCAATATGAACATGCGAGACCCTATATTGTATCGAATTCGTAAAATTGTACATCATCAAACTGGCAGTAAGTGGTGCATCTATCCATCATACGATTTTGCGCATGGGCAAGAAGATGCGATCGAAGGTGTGACGCATTCGATCTGTACATTGGAATTTGCAGATCATAGGCCTTTATACGAGTGGTTTCTCGACAACTTGCCACTAAATTCTAAGCCGAGGCAATTTGAATTTGGCCGACTCAACATTAATTATACAGTGACGAGTAAGCGCAAGTTAAAGCAGTTAGTCGATGACGGAATAGTCACCGGTTGGGACGACCCTCGCATGCCGACCATATCTGGACTGCGCAGGCGCGGATATACTTCGCAAGCGTTGCGAAATTTCTGCGACAGTTTGGCGGTCGCCAAAACTGATGGTGTGGTCGACATTGCACAGCTTGAATTTTTTATCAGAGACGACTTGAATAAAACATCCCCGCGCGCAATGGCTGTATTGAATCCACTGAAAGTTGTGGTTACTAATTACCCAGCGGATGCGCTTGAGCAACTTACCATTCCCTCACATCCCGATCTGGATATGGGTAGTCGACTAGTACCGTTCACCCGCGAAATAGTTATTGATCAAGCAGATTTTAAGGAAGAATATAGTAAAAAGTTCAAAAAGAAATTCACCCCGGGAAAGCGCATTCGGTTGCGAAACTCCTATGTCATTGAAGCGCAGGATTTCGAAAAAGACGATAAGGGCAATATCACCCAGGTAAACGCAGTCCTCATCGAAAATACTTTGGGGGTTAATCCTGAAGATGGGATTAACCCTAAAGGAGTCGTGCATTGGGTATCTGCGAGTCACGGAAAGCGTGCAACGATTAGAGTCTACGATCGACTTTTTAATCACGAGGCGCCAGATCGAGGGGAAAAAGATTTTATCCAGCACGTAAACGAAGACTCCTTAAAGGTTATTGAGAATTGCTGGGTAGAACCGAGCTTGGCAGAGACGATCGGAGAAGCAACTTTTCAGTTTGAACGAGAGGGTTACTTCGTTGCTGACCGCTATGAGTACTCTCCAGAAACTCCCGTGTTCAATATGACGATTGGATTGCGCGACACAAAATAGTTATCGGTTTCACTGGGTTTTTTTTGAGAGTTAGTAGGATGTCTCACGTAAACGACATACAAAAAAATACAAATACTGAGTAAATTAACATAATGCCTTTAACGATATTTAATTCCTACATTGGAGAAAAAGAGCCTTTTTCTCCAATGGTAGAAGATAGAGTAACGATGTATGTGTGTGGGCCCACTGTCTACAATCGGGTTCATATTGGTAACGCTAGACCGGCGATTATCTTCGACGTTGTCTATCGCCTCCTGAGCACTTTGTACCCGAATGTTATTTACGCGCGAAATATTACAGACATCGATGACAAGATCATCAAAACAGCGCGAGAAAATAATGAAAGTATTGGTGACTTGACGGCGCGTTACACCAGTGCGTATTCAGAAGATATGGCACAACTTAACAATCTAGAGCCAACGCTGGTGCCTAAAGCTACCGAACACATTGCAGAAATGGTTGCAATGATTGCTGTCTTGGTCGGTAGTGATCACGCGTATGTTTCTGAAGACCATGTTTTGTTTGATGTAAAGTCAATGAGCGATTATGGGAATTTATCAAAACGCTCTTTGGAAGATATGTTGGCCGGAGCGCGTGTAGAGGTAGCCGAATATAAAAGATACGCAGGAGATTTTGTGTTGTGGAAACCTTCCACTGGCGATGAGCCTGGTTGGGACAGCCCGTGGGGAAGAGGGCGCCCAGGGTGGCACATAGAATGCTCCGCAATGATCGAGAAACATCTCGGTGAGACCATTGATATACATGGAGGAGGGGTTGACCTGCAATTCCCGCATCACGAAAACGAAATTGCACAAAGTTCATGCGCTCATGGTGGCAAGCAATTTGCGCGCTACTGGATGCATAACGCGTTCATTAATATCGATGGCGAAAAGATGTCAAAGTCGTTAGGTAATTTTCGCCTTGTCAGCGATCTGCTTGGCCACTATCCCGGTGAGGCGATTCGTTTCGCCATTTTGTCGGCGCACTATCGATCAGAGTTAAATTTTACGACCGACGCGCTGGATGCTGCGAAAAAAACGTTAGATAAATTCTATGGGTACCTACGAAGTTGTGAAAATGTCGTTGTCGACGAAAACGTAGAAGTCACTGAAACTGAAATTTACAATGCCTTACTTGATGATATCAATACGCCTGTTGTTATAAGGGAGCTTCATGCTCTTGGAAAAACAATGAGCTTGTCCGACGGGTCAGACAAAATTAGAGCGAAAACCATTTTCCTTAAAATGTCTGCGTTGCTTGGGATCTTACAACAGTCTCCGGAAGCTTGGTTTCGAGGTCGGGAGAAAGAAGGTTCTTTGTCAGATCAAGCTGTTGATGATCTAGTCGCTCAAATGCGAAGTGCTCGTGCAGAGAAAAACTATTCGTTAGCTGATCAAATACGAAACGATCTTACCGGCAACGATGTTGTACTAACGAGAGACGGTTGGAAGAGAAACTAACTGGCTAGTACCGTTAGGTCAATATCATGCCTTTTAGTTGAATATGGTAGTTTTTTGAGGGAGCGAGAGAGGCCCTAAGAGCAAGGGCCGTTCCTTGCTTTTGCACTAGAAGATATCTTTCCATCGGCCGCCATTTGAGCGGCCTAAAATTACCGTCGGCGTCTTCGATTCTATCCTATAGATTTTTCGGCTGATTCAACAGACTGAAAAATCAATGTATTGATTGTCATTGGTCCAACGCCCCCAGGAACGGGAGTATAGGCGGAACAACGATCTTTAACGCCAGCCAGTTCAATGTCGCCAACGCCTCCAGGATGATAGCCAGCATCGATAACAACAGCGCCGTCTTTGATCCACGCTGCTTTTATAAATTCTGGCTTACCTACTGCGCCAACAATGATATCGGCGCGCTCAATATGTGATTTTAAGTCTTGAGTACGTGAATGACAGGTAGTAACCGTTGCATTCGCTTCGAGAAGCATGGCCGCCATGGGTTTTCCCAAAATGGGGCTGCGACCGACAACGACCGCGTGTTTACCTTCCAATTCAATCTTGTAATGTTCAAGAATTCTCATAATACCTTTAGGGGTCGCACAACCATAGGCGTCTTCGCCCATCGCCATCTTTCCATAACCTAAGCAAGTTACCCCGTCGACATCTTTTTCAAGCGCAATCGCGTCGAAACAGGCTCTCTCATCAACTTGCGCTGGAACCGGATGTTGTAGCAAAATACCGTGTACGTTGTCATTCGAATTTAACTCACTGATTTTGGCCAGTAGTTGTTCGGTTGTTGTGGTCTCGTCCATTTCAATAGCCATAGAGTCCATACCTATGCGCCGACAAGCATTGCCTTTCATTTTCACATAAGTCGCAGATGCCGGGTCAGCTCCCACTAGAATGGTGGCGAGGATAGGTGTCTTACCCTCGGATTTAGCCTTTAGAGCTGCGACACGGTCGCTCAGTTGCTGCTCCCACTGGCTTGCTAAGGTTTTGCCATCTAATACTAGTGCGGACATACTTGCCGAGCCTCTTGTTAGCTTAATACCGAAAAGAATATGATAAAATGAACTGGATTGTATTGTCTCACGCTGGAGTTACTAGTCAAAGTAGAAGAAGAAAAATAAAATCATTGATTTAACGTTGACGGATCGTCATTCGCTGAGTATTATGCGCACCTCGTTTGGAGGCATCTTTATCTCCATAACGTCGTCGGGGTATAGCGCAGTCTGGTAGCGCGCCTGCTTTGGGAGCAGGATGTCGGGAGTTCGAATCTCTCTACCCCGACCATTTTTTTGCTATTTCTAAATAGCCATCGAATTAATGGTGGGCGTAGCTCAGTTGGTAGAGCGCCGGATTGTGATTCCGGTGGTCGTGGGTTCAATCCCCATCGTCCACCCCATTTTTTCTAGCCTACAAGTTGCTTCAAATTCTAATCTTACGTCTGTTCGATTACCTTTCAGTAGCGATGATCTTGAAATTTCTTATTCTAGAAAGCAACCATCAACTGTCGTCCAACCATACACGCAATTTATGTCTGATATTTTTAGCCCGCGTTTCTTGAAGAAAGGCCTGGTTTTGAATTTGAGTCAAACTGCTGAATTTCACTGAAACTGTTGTATTTGGGCATCTATTCGTCTTTGGATCGTTTTCGGCCGAGGACAATTGTCGGTTATATTCTGAGTGGGTTAATATTGGGGCATGAACGCTCGTTAGTGTCCATCGGAATGGCACGTCGTTAGAATTTGGGAGAATTGTTATGGGGTACTCAGCAATAGTGATAGGTGCTACTGGGCTAGTGGGTACGGCGCTCATAGATCAGCTAGCAGAATCACCACACATAGAAAAAATTATGGCACTTACTCGGCGTCCTTGCCACTATAACAATGCCAAAGTTCACAACCACGTCATTGAATTCGACCGAATTGAAGACTTTCATGCGCTGTTTGCTGCAGACCTATTTTTTTCATGCCTCGGGACCACCCGTAAAGAAGCCGGGTCACTAATGGCGCAGCGGAAGGTTGATCTCGATTATCAATATGAGGCCGCGCGATTAGCGGCTAAATGTGGAGTGAAACACTACCTCTTAGTATCTTCGGCCAGTGCGGATGTGAATAGCGGTAACCAGTACCTCCAAATGAAAGGCGAGCTTGAACAGCGAGTGGTAGATCTACCTTTTCCCCGAATTAGTATCTTTCGGCCCTCATTGTTAGTAGGACTAAGAAAAAATGTACGTGTTGGTGAAAAGGTAGGGAATGTGGTACTGCCGTTATTATGCTTGCTGCCAGGTCTTAGTCGTTTCAGACCGATTTCTGGATCCGAAGTGGCTGCCAAAATGGTAAAGGTGGCTGAAGAGAAGGGTGGCTCGTTAGAATCGTACACGCTTGATGAGCTGTTTCTCTGATTTGCTATCGACATTGTTTGTTAAAACATTCTCTGAGTTTTTAATGGGACGTTGTTCAAACTAAAATGATTCTATCTCGAATAACGGAAAAAAGGCTCCTGAAAGAAAGTCCGCTAGTGGATCCCGAAACGCAAAATTCCATGCGAAAGCTTGAAAGTAGACGTGTAGCGAGGAATTTCTACAATTTGTGGTAGAATGCCCGCCACAAATTCACCTTGAATTACGCTAAGCTTACTATGCTACGACTCAATGATATCAAACTCCCTCTTACTCATACCGACCAACAGTTAGAGGCTACCATAGCCGAAAAATTGGGGGTTGTGACGGAGGATATACGCTCTTACACTATCTTTAAACGTAGCTTTGATGCGAGGAAGAAGTCTAATATCGTGCTTATCTACCAACTCGATGTTGTTTTGGAACATAAACAAGAGCTGGAATTGTTACAAAAGCATCAAGGTCAGTCGTTTCTGAAGACCAGTCCAGATACCGAATATCATTTTGTCGCGAAAGCAAACTCAGAATTTCCATTGAATGAAAAGAACCGGCCAATAGTGATTGGGTTTGGTCCCTGCGGTATTCTTGCTGCTCTGCTTTTGGCTCAAATGGGTTTGAAACCGATTGTGTTGGAGCGAGGTCAACCGGTCAGGCAACGGACGAAAGATACCTGGGCTCTGTGGCGAAAAGGGTTACTGAATACAGAGTCAAATGTTCAATTTGGTGAAGGCGGGGCGGGTACCTTTTCGGACGGCAAACTTTACAGCCAAATCAAAGATAAGCGGCATCTTGGAAGAAAAGTACTCAATGAGTTTGTTAAAGCCGGTGCTCCCAAAGAAATTTTGTTTGTTAGCAAGCCGCACATTGGTACTTTTAAGCTTGTAAAGATGGTTGAAAATATTCGAGACCAAATAATTCAATTGGGCGGTGAGATACGTTTCGGTCAGAAAGTCGAGTCAATTCACAGTGAGCCGGTCGGTTCTGAAAATCGCCAAATATCAGGTGTGACTACCGGTAGTGGCGAATTTCTCGAAAGCAGGCATGTCGTTCTTGCTGTTGGTCATAGCGCCCGTGACACTTTTCATATGCTGTATGATGAGGGAGTAAAAATCGTACCAAAACCTTTTTCTATTGGCTTTCGAATCGAACATCCGCAGTCTATTATCGATAGTGCTAGATTCGGAGACGAAGCCGGTCATCCGATTTTGGGCGCTGCCGACTATAAGCTTGTACATCATTGCAAAAATGGTCGCAGTGTTTATAGTTTTTGTATGTGTCCAGGTGGAACTGTCGTTGCTTCGAGTTCCGAAGAGGGTGGTGTCGTAACCAATGGAATGTCTCAGTATTCCCGGAATGAGAGAAACGCTAATGCGGCGATAGTTGTTGGTATTTCGCCGGAGAAAGACTATCCAGAACATGTGTTGGCAGGTATTGATTTACAGCGGAAACTAGAACAAACGGCGTTTCATATGGGCGGTGAAAACTATCATGCCCCCGCTCAGCTCGTCGGCGACTTTCTTAAAAATCGAGCATCAAAAGATCTCAAAGAGATCACCCCATCGTACAAACCTGGTATTAAATTAACTGACTTATCGAAAGCGTTACCAGCGTTTGCTGTCGAAGCCATTCGCGAGGCGATTCCCGCATTCGACAAAAAAATAAGGGGCTTCGCTATGGATGATGCAATCCTTACTGCAGTTGAAACTAGAACATCATCCCCCATATGTATTCAGCGGGGAGAGGATCTTCAGTCAGTCAATACGCGAGGTTTCTATCCAGCAGGAGAGGGTGCCGGCTTTGCTGGTGGGATATTATCTGCAGGTATTGATGGTATCAAGGTCGCAGAGGCACTAGCGCTTGATCTGTTAAATCAATAACTAATCCTGTTCGCCGTAAATATTATTATCCGCTTACGAACTCAGTCGGTGAAATACTTTTCCCCGTGTAAGGACGGCAATTATTGGCTACTATAGAAAGCCAAAATCAATCGTCATCCAGAAAATTGTGACTTAGAGCTTCATTCACTCGTTCCTGATATCTGTCAGCTTTTAGACCCAAATACATTGCGATCATACAGGCCGCAAGAAGACCGTAGAGAATCATAAAAGATACACTGTATATTCCGATTTCATCAGTGGCGATCCCGAATATTATAGGTAAGGTGCAGCCGCCAAGCGCACCAATAGCACCTACGAATCCTCCCACTAATCCCATTTGTTGTGGATAATAATCATGAATGGTTTTATAAACGCTCGCTCTGCCAAACCCTTGGGCAATACCAATAATAAATATTAGGGAAGTGAAAACCCAAACATTGATTTCTATTTTCAGTTCCACATCGGTATTAATTCCATGGACGGTCATTGTTGTCGGTGGGTAACTAAGGAAAAACAGGCAGACCAGGCAGACCCAAAATACACTCCAATTTACTGTGCGGCCTCCATAACGATCTGCAAACCAGCCCCCCAGCGCCCTAACCATGCTCGAAGTAGTCACAAAAAATAAAGTGAATGCCAATGCCTCTGGCATCGATAGATTGTATGCATTGTGATAATAATGAGGAAGCCATAAAATTAATGCTAGAAAGCTCCCGAAAACAAAATAGTAGTAAAGTCCGAATCTCCATACTCTGAGTATTTTCATCGGGGCGAGTTGTTCTTTTAGCGTTCTCGGTGAAGGCTGCAATAGGTGTTTAGGTGTATCCGGTGCAAACAGATAAAACAAAAATGCAGTAAGCAATATTCCGAAGCCGTAAATTGTTCCAACATAAGTCCAGTCCAAAAGGTTAACAATGATTGGAACTCCCGCAAAAGTAATTGCGGCGCCGGCATTTCCAGCTCCAAAAATCCCCATCGCAGTACCTTGCTGCTTTCGGTCGAACCAATCAGTGATATATCTAATGCCGATGGTGAAAGACGTGCCACTTACGCCAATCCAAAGTCCGAGCAGCAAATATGCATTAAAGCTATCGATGTGAGGTAGAAGAAAAAGAGCTGGGGCGACTAATACCATCTGCACGATAAAAATGAATTTGGGTCGATGGTATTCAACAATAACACCGACAGGAAAGCGTAGAAATGCTCCGGTAAACATCGGCGTTGCCAGTAACACTCCCAGCTCAGTGCTGGACAATTCTAGCGTAGGCTCAATGTAGAAAGCCATGATGGCATATAACGTCCAAACTGAAAAATTTGCCGCGAAAGCGATGGTTGCCATGCAAAGCGCTGTGTTCGCCCCAGGAGTTTTATAATTCATAGTACATCCGTCTTTGATTGTTCAATTGAGCAGTTTTCGAATCATCTATCCATTAAAGCAAAATACTCATACTTTTTCACAAATTTAGTTGTATCAGTTTTTACCCCAATTTCCTTCTCACTCATATACTACCTATGGCTTAGATATCGCCCGCAATCCTTTTGGTTTCATCCGGTGGTGCCTACCTCTTTAGTATTAGTTATTTTTTTATAGGTGGCTAATGGGCATTTTCATAAAAATCACTGCTTTGATACATATCAATAGTGGGATAACTAATATGCTGCACACTAGCTCCAAATATTATCGATTGCATATTCTGGAGAGAAAGTAATGCATCAGGAAAACAGTCTCAATATGCTTGCCATCAGTGATCCGAAGATAAAAACGCTTCATGTCACCTGGTTCGCATTTTTTCTAACTTTTGTTGTATGGTTTAATCACGCGCCCTTAATGGTATTCATGATTGATGCGTTCGATATGACTACCCAACAAGTGAAAGCGCTTTTGATTTTGAATGTGGCGCTGACGATCCCCGCTAGAATCGTCATTGGTATTTTGGTAGACAAATACGGTCCGAGGCATGTGTATACAGGATTACTCATGACCTCGTCGGTACTGTGCCTGCTTTTCGCTAGCTCTACTTCGTACGAACAATTAGCGTTATTTCGGTTTTTGATGGGTTTTGTAGGTGCTGGGTTTGTCATTGGTATTCGAATGGTAGGGGAGTGGTTCCCTCATAAAACTGTTGGGATAGCAGAAGGCATATACGGAGGTTGGGGTAATTTTGGATCCGCAGCTGCGGCCATGAGTTTACCAACGTTAGCGTTAATGTACGGTGGAGATAATGGATGGCGTTACGCGTTGGCAACCACCGGAGTCATGGTCGGGCTTTATTCTTTTGTCTATTACCGTCTAGCTAGAAATACTCCAAAGGGATCGACTTACTTTAAACCAAAAAAATCAGGAGGGCTGGAGGTTACGAGTAAGTTTGATTTGTATTTTTACTTGCTCATGAATATTCCGATGTATCTTGCCCTTGCTGTCTTAGTGTGGAAACTTTCTCCCACAGGTGTCAACCTTCTGTCTGACACCGCTTCGAATACAATTTGGTTGTTTCTAGCCATTTTATTCATATTTCAAACAAGCCAGATCTGGAAGGTAAACAAGGAACATTTGGAGGAGGGTGTTCCAGAGCTCGACAAGTATAAGTTTAAACAAGTTGCGATACTCGATTGCTCATACTTTGTAACTTTTGGATCGGAGTTAGCGGTAGTTTCTATGTTACCTCTCTTTTTTCTGGAAACATTTGAAGGGCTCGATCCTGTCACTGCGGGGCTTTTGGGATCAGGGTTTGCGTTTATGAATCTGGTTGCTCGCCCTACTGGAGGTTGGTTTTCGGATAAACTTGGCCGGCGAAAAGCGCTAATGATGCTGATTGCGGGATTGTCAGTAGGCTATTTTGTATTGGCGCAAGTCGACTCTGACTGGTGGGTGTCTGCGGCTGTTGTTGCCACTATGTGCTGTTCTTTCTTTGTCCAAGCGGGAGAGGGGGCGGTGTTTGCTGTGGTGCCTCTGATAAAACGGCGTATGACGGGGCAAATAGCCGGTATGGCAGGCGCCTATGGGAATGTTGGCGCGGTAACCTATTTGACAGTCTTGAGCTTTGTTGACTACAGTACCTTCTTTTTAGTTATCGGTGTGTCTGCGATGCTGGTATTTTTTATAGCGATGATGATGGATGAGCCCAAAGGGCATATTTCAGAAGTTCTCCCGGATGGTACCGTTGAGCTCATTAATGTAGGTTAGTGTTTCTCTCAATTTAAAAGGCAAACGTGTGGGTATTTTACAGCTCGATACTGCCCAGTGCTCCATTCAAGGACGAAAGTCTGACAATGAAGACTATGCGGTAATTGAAATTCCCGCCGACGATTATTTGCTACGAAATAAGGGCGTCACCTTAGCTGTTGCAGACGGAGTGTCGTCTGCAGAAGCCGGGAAGGAGGCAAGTTTTACAGCGACGACTTGTTTCGTAAAAGATTATTACAGCACCCCAGATACGTGGTCGGTAAGTCATTGTGGTGAGAAAATACTGTCGACCATAAATTTAAAGCTCTATCGAAAAAGTCACGACTTTACTACGGAAGGCAAAGGATTTCTGTGTACATTCAGCGCTGTCGTTATTAAGGGAAAAACGGCGCATTATTTTCATGTCGGCGACAGCCGGGTCTATCACCTTCGCGAGGGAAAATTAAACCAGGTCACCCGCGACCATACGGCAACTATCGTCGACGGAAAGTCTTTTCTGGCTAGAGCTTTAGGCATGGATAATCGTTTGCATGTCGACTATGGAAAGATATCGTTAGAGGCGGGAGATCGTTTACTGATATCCAGCGACGGAATCCATGACTTTCTAAGTGAAAAGGAGTTACAAACAATTTTGACATCTAGTTTGCCCGTTTCAGAAATTGCTGAAACTCTGAAGAGGCGAGCGCTAGACAATGAAAGTGACGATAATATTAGTGCAGTGGTCGCGGTTGTTGTAGATTTACCTGCAGAAAGTTTGGATGATTACAGCACAAAACTGACTAGACTTCCTTTTCCGCCGCCGCTGTCTCGTGGCATGAAAATTGACGGATATTATGTGGAAGAGGAGATTTTTGCGTCGAGCAGAAGTCAGCTTTATCGTGTCCGAGATATCGAAACGGGAAAGATTTATGCCATGAAAACGCCTTCCCGAAACTTCGAAGATGACATTGGTTATATTGACCGCTTCATTCAGGAAGAATGGATTGGAAGCCGAATTCACAGTCCTCACGTCGTTGAAGTCTTTAGGCAAATAAAGTCCCGAACGTTTCTCTATTATCTTATGGAGTATCTGGATGGTATTACGCTGGATAAGTGGATGCAGCAACACCCCTTGCCTAGTCCCAAAAAGGCTATCGACATAATTAAGCAAGTGGCTAGTGGACTGCAAGCTTTTCATGACAACGAAGCTGTTCACCAGGACATTAAACCAGCCAATATTTTTGTCATGACAGATGGAAATGTTAAAATTGTGGATTTTGGTTCGGTATTTGTAGCGGGTATCGCAGAATCGTATCGGCCTTTGGATTTGGATGATGCTTTAGGCACTGCGGGATACTCTGACCCTCAATATTTACTGGGACACAATGCAGGTTTTCAAGGAGATGTCTATTCACTATCGACAATAACTTACGAGCTCTTTACTGGAAAGTTACCTTATGGTGAAAAAGTAGAAAACTGTACGACTGCGTTCGAATACGATAAATTACGGTATCAAAATGCTTCCCTCTACAATCCTGTGATTCCCGAATGGTTCGATCGTGCATTGGAAAAAGGCGTAAAGTTTGATGCGGAGCAACGCTATTCAAATATAACCAATCTCATTTACGATTTAACTCATCCAAATCCGGAATTCCTTAAAGACGATCCCATTGTTGAACAGAAAACGAATACGTTGCTTTTTTGGAAGTTGGTATCGTCTTTTTGGTTTATAACGTTTTTACTTGTTATTTACCTGTTTTCTCAGACCGAATAAACCGGTTTCAGAATCTTCTTTTACTAGTCAAATCTCTATTTTTTTTTGGAATTGAGTTGTTGATCTGAGCCTATTTTTGACGGTCTACTATAGATGTAGGTTATGGTCAAAATGACTATTGGAATATGAATGAATAAAACCAGTGCACTCCTTGTTATAAGGTATGCCGTTGGGATGCTGAATGTGATTGCTGTAATCGCCACCGTTTTAATCTTAGTACTAATTATTCCGTACTCGAACCAGTTTTGTAGAGTCTTACCATATCGAGGGTGGTTGTATAGCCAATGTTGCAAGCGAGGTGAGCTTTTGCTGAAAGCCCATAAAGCCACCAAAAGAAATGGCGTCGTGGGTAATACCGGTAAGAACGCACCGATAAAGCCGAGAGCTGTACAAGTGATCCCAAGAGCCAAATATAATAGTTTAATCGTTTTTTTTAGCATATAAGCGTTTGGATAAGAGCAAAGTCCGGAATTGGTCGTTGACGAATATTGTAAAGTCTGCCAACAATAATACAGCAGTACTTACGCATTGAAAACGAAGTATATCGGCTCTGGTTTCTATACGAGGTCATTGCTAACGAATTATTCTTGTGTGGAACGTTTTTTTAAGTCGCTGCCATTTAGCCGCCCCGACACGCTTGCCACAATTTACTTATTCATGATTTATCGCTACAAGACTTGTTCAATTAGCAGAAACAGCCGTGATTTTGTGGGGACCAAAAGAAATCCTGAAACCGTGGGAAGGTGAAAACTCGAAATTGTGCATCATTTTTCAAATGACAGCAGCACATATCTTTACCGCCTTATGTCTTTCCCAGATTAATGATGCATCTTCGTTCTCCAGGTATTCTTCTTTGATACGCACAGATGGCGCGTTCCAGTTCCATTCGTCTGTACCCGTAATCTTAACGCTTTGCTATAGCGAAAAAATTGTTGTTTCGTATTCAGCGCCACAATCACTGGAAACGTAATCATCACTTCCGAATTTCCCTCCAGCAGATGTATTGATAACTACTATATCTAGCGGCTTAAAAGGATACTGTATTCGTTCTAGTTTGTTCTTGATATCACTGTCAGTGACGAGATACCCATCTTCAAAGTGACAAAAATCGAGCTTAACACTTTGTTGGAATTAGCATTCTAGAGGCATTTCGTCTGTCATGAGTGATTTCTTTCCTTTATCTATTGTTTAGCGAAAATTTCATGGAGTATCTAAGTCGTTGCAATTGTGTGTTCTGAGTTGCACCTTCTCAACAGACAGATCTTCGTCATCGGACAGCGGGCATCAGGTCGCTGGTTAGCTCAGGAAATAATCAAGCAATACTTTTAACTGAACCTTGATCTGTATTCTATTCGCTGTGCGGCCGAGCGCCGGGACGATCTGATATAACGTCATCCTCAGGAAAAATTGATAAATCAATGAGTTTTCTAGTCATAAGTTCAGGCCTCAAGCGTTGTAATATACGTTAACCTATAGGGTTGAGTTTTTCGGCGTTGTTTCAAATCCGGGATACGCGCTAGAATAAAGAAAAACACGAAAAAATAAGGTATTTCAATTTACATCACGTCATAGTCATAGCCATAGGGCTCTGGTCATATTATGAAAAATAAATAAGATCCTCCTCCCATACTTTAGTGTCATCTTCCAATCCTGCGGTGCAGTTTGCCGCACGAAGGCCGATTCATTAAATTCTATAAACGCTACGTTTAGCGAAAAAATTGTGTTTGTGTCGTGTTGGATGCCAGAGCGAGTTTGTTTAATGAGGCGCAGATTTCTATAATCATTCAATAATTGGCCTGCAGAATGAAATTTCGATATTGGGGCTTTTTGAGGTATAATGCTCCCCCAACATAACTACAAGGCACTCAGATGGCTGGCAAACCTAAAACACAAGTCGGGAAGAAAAAAGCTCCGGCTGCAACTGAAACCTCTCTATCTATAGAAGAACAAACAGCTGCGTTTTTGCAGTCAGGTGGAGCAATTGAACATGTTAACTCGGGAGTCAGTGGC
>JBLHNZ010000040.1:0-15095 GCA_047623245.1 Oceanicoccus sp.
GGTGTGGTGAGTTGGAATTATTTCGATGTCTTTGGTATTCGGCCAGTACTTGGTCGATCTTTCGCGGCGGGAGAAGATATCCCAGGTGCAGAACCGCTGATACTGCTGTCGCATCGGTACTGGCTTACAAACTTCGACGCCGATCAGTCTATTGTTGGTACGAGTCTGGAAATGAATAATGCCGTACACAAAGTCATCGGAGTATTACCGCCGATGCCCGCCTATCCGGACGACAACGACATATATATAACATCCGCCAGTTGTCCTTTCCGTTCGAGCGAAGCCATGATTAATAATCGACGGCCCGGCATGCTGACCGTGTTTGCCAAATTAAACGAAAATACAACGATTACGCAGGGCACGAAAGACGTCAATACTATCGCCGGTCAACTCGCCACCCAGTACCCGGACGATTACCGGAACGGCGAAGGTTACAGTGCAAATTTGCTTAATTTAAAAGATGAAATGGTTGGTGATTCAGCTAACACTTTCTATTTGTTGCTGGTGATTGCCGGTTTAGTGGTATTGATAGCCAGTGCAAACGTCGCGAATTTAAACATGGCGAGGTTGTCATCTCGCAGTCAAGAGCTGGCGATTCGGGAGGCATTAGGAGCTAATCCGCGGCGCCTGGCACGACAGTTGCTAACCGAAAGTACACTTTTTGCGCTGGTGGGAGGTGTGTTTGGCCTATTGTTGGCCTATCCATCGCTGGGTCTACTCACAGAATTTGCCAACGGTTATACCAGTTTGTCCAGCGAGATTGAAATGGACGCCTCGGTACTTGTCTTTTCCTTGGTGTTGTCACTGATTACCGGTGTGGCAAGTGGCAGTGCGGTGGCATTCAGGCGTCGTAACATTAATGTTGCGCTTAAGGAGGGCGGCGACAAAGTGACAGCAACCGCATCGGGAAAACGGCTGCGTCATTCGTTATTGGTGATCCAATTTGCGCTGGCCTTTGTTGTGCTGACCACCTCTGTTCTGGTGACTGTGAGCTTGTATAGACTCAATAATCAGGATGCCGGATTCGACGGCGATAATGTCCTCACGGTTGGTCTTGATTTGAACTTTACTAATTATACTAATCGCGACCAAGTAAGGGATTTTGCGAGTCGTTTGCTGGCTGATGTCAAAGCACTTGCCGGGGTCGACGTCGTCAGCTTATCCGGGTCTTTGCCGTTAGCGTCTCAATTGGCGGGGCCGATATCTTTTCAAACCGAAGGGCAGCAACTATCCAGCGGCGCTTTGAGGCCGCAGGCCAGAGTTACAGTCGTATCAGAGAATTACCATCAGCTACTCAATATACCACTCTTGCGGGGACGGTTGTTTGCCAGTAGCGATGACGAAAACAGTGTGCCGGTGGTATTGATCAACCAGTCGATGGCGCAACACTTCTTTTCCGACAGCAACCCAATCGACGAAAGAATATCGATAGATAATGGGGAGAATTGGGCCACCATTGTTGGCATCGTCGGTGATACCCGTGCAGCGGGCCTTGATAGTCCCGAAGGCGACGCGTTTTACGCGCCATTTATGCAACGGCCTACAGGGCGGATTAGATTGATGGTCAAGACAGGCACTAATGCACGTGCTTTGAACGACGCGATTAGCGAAGCCATAAGTTTCATTGATCCGCAGCAGGCCATTGCCAACGTGCAAACGATGAATGAAATTCGAGCTCAGTGGCTGGCTTCCCCACGGCTTGTCGCCATACTAGTTGGCCTTTTTGGCCTGTTGGCATTGCTTATTACCTTGTCGGGGGTGGTTGGCGTCGTCGCTTATAACGTAAGTCTTAGAGTTAAGGAAATTGGTATTCGACTGGCGATCGGGGCGACCCCTGCGAATATTCTCAAAATGCTGTTGCTGCAAGGGAGCGGTGCGACGCTGTTGGGGCTTATTCTGGGACTTGCATGCATGGTCTTTGTCACGCCTTTTATCGATGGATTTCTTTTCGAAACCAACCCCGCCGATCCGGCCATATATACGCTGTGTGCAGCAACACTATTGCTAGTTTCCCTGCTGGCAATGTCTGTTCCCGCAGCGCAAGCAACTAACTTCGATCCGGCCTCGGCCCTTCGAGATCAATAACGAGACCTTAATTAAATTCCAGGAGATATTTATGGAACAGCAATCACCGATGATAAAATTGTCTGGCTTGTGCCGGTATTTTCCCAGCGATAGCATGGAAACACGCGCCATTCACAACTTGGATCTAGAAGTTTATCGTGGCGAATACCTGTCTATTTCTGGCCCATCCGGTTGTGGAAAGTCGACGCTATTGTCGATATTGGGACTACTCGACAGCGCGACAGCCGGCCGCTATGACCTAAATGAACACCAGGTTGCAGACTTCGACGTTTATCAGAGAGCAAAGTTACGTAACAGTGAAATTGGCTTTGTCTTTCAAGCGTTCAATTTAATTGGCGACTTGAGCGTTGTAGAAAATGTGGAATTACCACTAAGTTACACCAATATGCCAAAACGCACTCGCCGGGAACGGGCGATGGAAAAACTCGAACGGGTGAATATGGCACATCGTGCGTCGCATCATCCCTCGCAATTGTCAGGTGGTCAGCAACAACGGGTGGCAGTCGCACGTGGCTTGGTTATAGAGCCGTCAATTCTATTAGCAGATGAGCCCACTGGTAATCTCGATTCAAGCAACGGCGGCGCTATCATGGACTTGCTCGACGAGTTGAATCAAGAGGGAACGACTATTTGTATGGTGACTCATGATACCCGCTTTGCCGAACGGGCGGTCCGTAAAATAGAACTGATGGACGGGCAGTTAGTTGAGTGAGAGCAGGTTCTAGGAGGGAGTCTAGCAAGATTTTCGAGTTTTCTTATTGCGCATGCGGGTATAGCGATTGTGGCTATGTCTAACGACAGCATTGTCGTGTGCAATTTTGGCGATGCCTCGACAAATCATTCAACCACACAAGGCGTCATCAATAGTACCGGTTTGGCAGTTAGATATTCTAAGCTTTTTTCGCAGACCAGTCGGTCGAAATTGATGGCGTTATTTTGCGGTAGGAACCGCAGTTCGCGTGTCTGTATTTTTCACCGATCATTTTAATTGGAGGACGGAAAGTACACTTGTATTTCAAGTCCCGGATCTTTCACATTACATTTGGCATAACCCCCCATGTCTTTGGCAAGTTCAGCAACGAGATTGAGCCCTATGCCGGTGCCCGTGGTTGTTCTGGTCAGTTCGCTGCCAGCCCGGTAAAAAAGTTCAAATACTCGTTTACTCTGAGCAGGGGTTAGCCCAGGTCCGTAATCGCGTACAGACATGACTATGTAAGCGTCAGATTCACAGAAGTTTATATCGATTTTTTTGTCATAGGCCTGTCCTTCGGTCGATGAAAACTTAATCGCATTATCAACGAGGTTAATAACAATCTGCGAGAAAGCATCAAGATCTATCAGCGCCTGATGATCTATAGGCCCAGATTGAGAACAAAGCAGTTCAAAATTGTTTTTCTCGATCAGAGAGGAAACCTTTGACTGAATAATATTAATGAGTGTTTTGACGTTAACGAATTCAGAATTTGTCTGTTGTTCGCTGTGACCAAGCCGCGACAGCTGCAGAACGTTATTTATTAAGCGCGCTAATCTTTCACTCTCATGGAAAATAAAGTCATAATAATTCTTACGTTTGGCCTCATCAATAACCATATTTTCTCGCAACATTTCCGAGTACATAATGATTGATGTCAGCGGTGTTCGTAATTCGTGGCTGACCGAAGAGACAAAATTCAGACGATCATCTGCCAGGCGTATTTGTTCGGAGCCCAGTCGATAGATAAGAATCAGGCCGACGCTAATAATAACTGAAACAATAACGAAAAGGCTCAACATCAATACCGTCGCCGGGCCCAGAGGCAGCCCCTTTGCCAGAAAATTAACTTTCATATTATCCAATGGTGTTAATAACGTTCCGCCTAGCAGCAACACATCATGTTGACTTAAGCCATCGTGGTCTAGTAACGGTTCTCTATTAACAATGACTTCGTCGTTGTCTCCTACGACGTAGGAAAAAGTTCTAAGAGACTGCCCTCCAGAAGAAATATTAAGAATAATATCACTTTCAAAATTGGCTCTGGACAAATTGTCTTCTATTAGTCCGTCCAGAAATTCTGTTTCATTGACTACAAATCCTTGTAAACGAGATTTTTCTCCTTGCGTACTACGATAGAAAATCAGGTGACCATCTAACGATTTATGAACATTGAATGGGCTGACGTTAACGGTCTGGTTCTTGTAGCTCATCATCTGGTTTGTAGTATGCGAGGCATTATCGGCTTTGGCTTCCATCTCGATAAATCGCTCCATCTCACCTTGTTGGAGAGACCAAATGACTTCACTGCGAGATACCAAATCATTTTGGCTTATTAGCATTAAGCCTTGCTGAATGTCTCGCCGTGTAAAACCGGACGCTTTGAGTATTAATTCTATGTTGTCGAACAGCTTGAGTCGTCTGTCAATTTCTTTCCATTTGAGGTCGATTTTTTCCTGCATCAACCGTTCGAGGTTGGTAAATGGTAGAAGCGGACTACTAACAATACCTAATTCATCGACTTGAAAATAGCCAATGAGTCCTGGTAGTCGTGACGATGAGTGTGTGTTGGTGAGAGGAGAAAGGCGAATATTTTTCCTTTTAGTCAGCGGGTTTTCCATTACTGTATAAAATTTATAATGGCCAATGGGTCTATCGGATTCTTTGCTCAAACGGGTATGGAGAGCCTCATTAATATTGTTTAAGGTTTGTTGTGCGCTCCAGCGGTAGGGGAAATACATTTCCCAGCTAAATTGCTGAGAGGCTTGATTGACTAACAAAATAACGGGAACAGTCAGAGCCACCATAAAAATGACAAAATAGTTGCGAAGTCTTTTTTTCGCGGTATTGCTCGAAGACGTTGTCGAACTTATCGACATGTGGAAGCCAACAGCTTGTAGCCTTCACCGCGAACAGTCACTAAACGAGTAGGGTTCTTTGGATCGACTTCAATCTTTTTGCGTAGTTTAGCAATATGGATGTCCACCGTACGTGTATCAAACTCAGTTCGTTTATTGTATCCCCAAACTTCATTGAGTAATTCACGACGGGAGACCGGTCGTACTTCGTGGTGTTTCAGGAATAACAACACATCGACCTCTCTTCGGGTAAATTGGATAGACTCGCCCAAAAAATCCGCATTCAGGTTGTCGAGGTCAACGACAATATCACCCAAATCTAACGAACTTTGAGAACGATCACGGCCACTTCGTCGTAAAATCGATTCAATTCTCAGCAATAACTCACGAACAGAAAAAGGCTTAGCGATGTAATCATCAGCGCCTAACGACAAACCGTTTATCACGTCGTCTTCACTATTTTTTGCCGTCAACATTACTATGGCTTGCTCGCGGGAGTGTTTACGAATTTCACGACAAACGGTGAAACCGTCCATTTTCGGCAACATGACATCCAGAATTATACAATCCCACGTGTCTTTGAGCGCGCGCTGAAGCCCCTCTTCCCCATCTCCGCAAGCGATAACATCATAGCCATTAAAAACAAAGAGGTCTGTGAGCCCTTTTTGGATTGCTTCTTCGTCTTCTACGATAAGTAATGTCGGTTTACGGGACATGTAGTTGCTCTGTGTTGATAGTGATAGTGATCCAGCAGTGACAACAACTGCAGTGGGTGTTACGAATACAGCATAGTGTCTGTCTGTTGAGGATTATAGTGGATTCGCAATCACTTGAATGTAAAATAAATGTAAAAGTCACTAGCAATGGTTTTACGCTCGCGCGTGTAGTTAACGAAGCTTCATTCTATTAATGTGCGACCTCGTTAACTAATTCGAGGGAAGGAAAATGTCGTTAAAATTTAAGATGAGTTTACTGTTTACGCTGGCCATGCTGTCGTGGTCTATGCAAGCGGAGCAACACATGGATTGGCGTGCAGGCCTTGACGATACGCACAGGCCCGCGTCCGACAAAAAACGTGACAACGATAGAAAACCCGCCGACGTGCTTCACGTACTGGGTGTGAAATCGGGTATGAAGGTTTTAGATTTGTTTGCGGCAGGAGGGTACTACACTGAGGTGCTCTCTCTCAAAGTAGGGGATAAAGGCGAAGTTTTGTCCCACAACGATAAGTTCTTGTTGGAAGTCATGAATGGACTTTTTGATCTGCAGATGACTGATCGTCTCGCGATGAATCGTTTGCCCAACGTAACGCGTTTCCATAGGGAAATCGGGTCACTGGGGCTGCAATCCGAAATTGATGTGATTACGTTTGTTCTTAATTACCACGATCTCTACAGCACTAAAGACAAAAAACAACGTGTAGCATTTTTGGCAGAATTACATGCGGCGCTGAAATCTGATGGTGTATTGGGCATTATAGATAGTCAGGCAAACGCCGGAGATCATAATCCTTCATTACATAGAATAAACAGTGGTATTGTAAAGTTGGAAATGGCGACAGCAGGATTTCGACTAGTTGCAGAAAGCGATGTTCTCTCGAATTCAGCGGACGATCATTTGATTAATGTCTTCGATCCGTCCATCCGCGGAAAAACGGATCGATTTTTACTCAAATTTCAAAAAAGGTGAGCGTTATTTCTGTGGTAAAGTGCTTTGAAAAATGTTCGCATGTTAGCAGTTTCGGTAGGCAGATATACTGTATCTCAAAATATTTCAGATTTGGAATGCGAAGTCCTAAATCTGAAATATCTTTCGTTTGATGTTTTGACCGAACACTAATTCGAGTTTGCACGGGTGTGCGTTACGCTACGTTTCTCTCTACTCGCTAAACGCTGAGCCCAATTCCCATCGTGTTCTGAGTTACACCTTTCTTCCGAGTCATAAATAATTTGTAGTCGTGGGGCTTTTAACTTAACCCCTATTTTAAGAAGCTCAGACTGAATGATTTTTGACATCCTTATATTGTCGTCGTTATCTCCTGCCTTTTTTTGGTTCTCATGGCTGTCAAAGACACAGGTGATAAAGAGACTGCCCGGAAAATCGCTATAAGTCGCTTGATGGGTTACCCATTGAAAGCCGTTGATGCTTTCGAGGAAATGCTCGCAGGCTTTGGTGAGCGCTAGGCATACATTTTTGTCGATTTTTTTTTCGGTTTTGCTGTTAGGTCTAGCCATATCGTTTGTCTCGGAGAACACTAGTGTTGGGATCTAGCGTAACATTCTCTTGCTCTCGCGGCACGGTAACAATGAAAAAGTTGATTCATAGGGTAGCATTGGCTCGTATCTGGCTAATTTGAGCGCTCCAGCCTACCCATTTCTGAGCGGGCCTTGAACAAGAGCATCATTGCTGTAGACATGAATTCGTTTAGATTCTTAGCTTTGGGCAGATGTTCTAGACAACCAAAATGGAAGTGACCGTCATTAATTAAACAAAGTGCAATTGATTTTTGTTTGCGATTTCTAGCTGTTCGAATGTGAGGCAAATGATATTTACACTGTTTTATAACTACAATAAAGCGAATATTGAGTGATACACTGAGCTACTTTTATTGCGTTTCCAGTTAAGGTCGATACGATTCTGTCAGGAGGACTAATGTCTGAAAACAAACCTTTGCCTCGACCACTTATGTTGTCCGTCGCTGTCATACAAAGTTTAATACTTTTCGTTCTTTATAAAACACATGAATTAAAGATATGGCCTAGTGAGTCTCCTGTTATTTCTTTTCCTCTGTGGACTCTGGGGTTGCTCATTCCGGTTTTTTTGTTGCTGTCCATAGGGCAGGGCAACGACAGAAAATTCATGCAGCTACTCAGTTTGTTCGCCATTATTTTGTCTGCCATCGCGGCTTATACAGGATGGCAAGCTGAACCCTATGGTGAATTTCGGTTTTCCAACCTGACAGTTATATATAGTCTTAGTACAAGTATTGCGTGTTTTAAAGCACTAATGTATATGCAGCAACGCGCTTCTTCTGCGACAATGAACTATCAAGTACTTTTTACTTTTTCCTGGCGCAATTTTCTGATTCTAGCGTTTTCAGGATTGTTTGTACTGGGTTTTGGTTTGCTGCTAATGCTGTGGGCTAAACTGTTTTCTGTTATTGGCGTCGACTTTTTCCAGTCTCTATTCTCTGAACAATGGTTTCTCTTCCCTGCGTTAGGTTTTGCATTCGGCTTAGGTATTATAGTATTTAGAGAGCTTATGAACGTCATTGATAGTGTGGCGACGCTATTGCAGGGCCTAATCAAAATTCTGTTGCCTATGGCAGTCTCTCTAGCAGTACTGTTCGTTTTTGCCTTGCCCTTTACGGGAGTATCGGTGCTCTGGGAAACGGGGTTCGGTACAACGTTATTACTATGTTTAACCGCGCTCGTTTTGTTTTTCGTTAATGCCGTTTATCAAGATAGTAGCGGGGTGGCTCCTTACTCTCCGTTTCTTCATAGATGGGTATATCGTAGCCTCTGTGTTTTACCCGTTATTTGTTGTTTAAGTTTCTATGGTTTGCTACTTCGTTGGGAACAATATGGTTGGACTGTTCAGCGTAGTTGGGGGTTTTTGGTTTGGCTCGTTTTGACATTGTTTTCGTTGGGATATGTCTGGGGCATTGTTACGCGCCGATCTGATTGGCCGGTAGTGCTTGCTAAAGTTAATACGTTAATGGGTCTTACGATTTTGGTGTTGATTTTAATGACCAATAGTCCCGCTTTGAATTTTCGAGAAATATCAATGAACAGCCAGCTTGCTCGAGTAGAAAACGGAGAAATTCAACTCATCGATTTAGACTATGTCTATATCAATCACTATCTCGCGCGTTCTGGTTATCTTGCCTTGGAGAAATTGAAAGGAGAAAATGAGGGGCTTGAAGAAAAAATTCAACGGAAGATAAGCAATCCCGTAGATCATATGATGCGGGCAGAGAAAGTTGACTACGATAAGTTCTGGAGAGAGGCGAGTTATCGCCCGGAGGGTCTTGAACTCCCCATCGATGTAGTAAGGATGGTCGAATACAATACCCCTGTTTTTCTATCAACTACTCGAGCGGGGACCGCGAGTGAGGGCGTTTTTATAGCCTTGGACTTGAATGGCGATGGGAATGACGAGTATGTTCTTATTCGTCTTTTTGATCGCGGTGATGGACGCCAAGAAATATTCCATGCGAGCTTTTATTACCAGGAAAACAATGTTTGGAAGGCAGGCTTGTTAAACTATTCGGGTGGCAGACAGAATTTCTTTCGCAGTATCGGGTCACATCAGAGAGTTGGTGTCGAAAAAAATAATACGATAGATGCCGACGTAGGAGGGGATATTAAGACGGGAAAGATCGAACGACAAAAACCTGACTTCGACAATCTCAAAATAGGGGAGGTTGTTTTTCGTCCCAGTTTTTAACTACTGGAAAATAAGAGCTCCGGCTAAACAGTATATCGAGACTTCCATGTCCCTGATCACAACTTAGTTACGCGTGAAAAAGTACTCGATAGCATTAACGATCTGGGAATGGATTTGGAGACCCCGTCGCTGTAAATAGTGCAGCGATCACATCGCCAGTAGAGTTGTAAAGTATGAACCAGCAGTAACCCAGCATGGCGAGTAAAACGACCATATAAATTCGACCGCGAGTACTCCGGGAAATGGGTAGCATACGACGAGCAATCATTCCAAAAAGTAGTACGGCCGGCGACGTCATAACGGAAACAACAAAAGCCCAGCCGACATTAAGAATGGCCTTCATAATACTGGCATAGGGGATATTTTCCCCGCCCCAACTTTCCCCAAGAAAGCCAAACATGGTTATGAGGGCGACCCCAAGCATGATTTGCATACCTCGTTCAAAGCGGGTCCAGACCTCATGCATTGGGCCGAAGTCGTCGAACCAGGACCTTTTTTCAGATTCCGAGTCTTGTTCAGGCATAAATAAGCTCCTGTTTGTTTGTCTATTTTTGAAAAGTAGTTTAGAAATTTAACACAAGTTTCGTGTTGCGAGCACTCTGTTTTTCAGACCAATATGTACCCTGGCTCGTTCAGCGATATGGTCTTTGGGCGGCAGTTAGTTCCCAGTGTGGCTCAATGATCAGCATTAAACAATGATCATTAGACAATGAACATTAGGCAAGGTATTGAAGCAAAGGCGGTTCTCGATTTTCCGTTAAAGAGTTACTATGTTCCAATCGCCACGGCACAATTAAAGTTATAGGAGCGCAGTTGTATCAATTTACGGGCAGATTAAGTGCCTTACGTCATAAAGCCTATTTTCGATATTGGACTGGCTCCTTTGCCTCGGTCGGAGCTACGCAATTGCAGACGATGGCGCAGGGATGGCTGCTCTATGAACTGACTGAATCGGCGATTGTCTTGGGTTATCTAGGTGCTGCAGCAGCGTTTCCGGCTATTGCCATGACCTTATTCGGCGGTGCGATTGCAGATCGACTTAATAAAAAACACGTACTGATGACTACGTCGTTATTAGTTTCCGTCATTTTATTGGTGCTCGCCTGGTTAGATATATCAGGTTTGGTTATGCCGTGGCACGTGATTTTGATCGCGGGTCTCATATCCCTTATATCCGGTTTTGATTGGCCTACGCGGCAAGCCATTTTTCCTGCCCTTATCGAGCGGGAAGACATGATGAGCGCGGTGGCCCTCAATTCGATTATCTGGCAAAGTTCTCGAATGATTATGCCCGCCATTGGCGGTGTGCTTATTGCCCTGGTCGACACCTGGCTGGTTTTTGGTTTGTGTTCAATGGGCTTTTTGGCAATGTTTTTTGTGGTTGCGGGACTACCTGTCAATCTAGCGGGTTCCCGGCCGATAAAATCTACTTTTCACCAAGTTATGGAAGGTCTGCAATTCATCTTTAGGGAAAAGATCTTTTTCCTGTATTTTTCTTTAACTTATGCGGGTATGTTCTTCGGCATGTCGCACTTGCAGTTGATGCCAGCTTTTGCCGCGTTGCTGGGTGTCGCTGAACAGAGCTATGGAATGTTATTGTCCGCGACCGGAATTGGCTCCTTATTGGGCACCTTGTTAGTCGGGTATTTTCAGCATTCCAGGCACCTTGCGAAGATAATTCTTGCCTGTGCTGCGTTGTCGGCGACGATGGTTTATGGTTTCGCTGCCTCGACCGCCGTTGCCAGCAATTTTTTGTTTGCTTACGAGCTTTCCCTATTTTTTGTTATTTTGATTTCAATGTTCAGTTCAATGTTTATGATCTGTTCGATGACGGTATTACAATTGCGCGTCCCGGACCGCCTTCGTGGCCGCGTTATGGGTATCTATGGAATCACTTACAGCTTAATGCCACTGGGGGGGCTGTTTGCCGGTTGGTTAGCAAGTTTTAGTACCGCGCCTGTGGCGATCGCGATAGGTGCCAGCGTTTATCTGGTGATTACGCTTTTGATCGCAATCATTCAAAAAGGGCGCGAACATCCGGCAGTTCCTTGCGATGGTCGCGTGGAGTGACGCCATGAGTGGCAAGACGCCATCGATTTTTGTCGAGCAGAACGTCGAAGCCGGGTCCGGACACTCGATCTAGAGGCCCTGGTTAGAAATCGGACTTAGAAAATCGAGCTATCCCCTGATTAATACCTGGTGGATCTAAGGTGCTTAAGTCTAGTTGCAGAGGCTCGCCGATCCAATGGGCCAGAGTTGTGTGATCGGCTAAGTCATCGTCTGTCAGTGGATGGACCAAAGCGGTCAGATCAGATTCTTTGATAAGGGTTAGCATACTGGGCAAGTATTCTTTAGTGAAGTGAACTTCAAATTGTGGGATAGGGTGGGGCCCAATTTTCTCGTCTCGTAACGACCCGACAAATAGCAGCAACGGCACTTTTCCAGAATTCAATTGTTCAGATAAACGAGTGTGTAAGGATAGAGCTCTATCGCGAATATTGCTCACATAGTAAATATGGGCGTGATAAGGAGCGGTCATGTTGTCCATGGCAGTGTTCTCGGCTGATCGAAAGCTCAATCGGTTTATAGGCCCGGAATACATCCAGTAATGAAGCAATTATGGCTCCCGGCCGAAAAAATTCAACCGCTGTCTCGCAATAGCTTACCGTCACATGGTTTGTTTATCGATATGGTTCAATAGTGCGCGGGATGAAACTCGATAAACAATGTTCAGGATAGTGTAAAAATAGTTCGTTTTTCGACGCCGCTTGCCACTGTATAAGCTTACAAAATGAACTAGACTGAGGTTTTCCCCAAACAATAATGAATTTAAATCGGAACTCCTATCTTATGTTCAATTCCCTTCGTCTACTTTCTTTAGTGTTGCTTTTTTCTCCTTTTCTTGGAGCTCATGCAGACACAACCAAGAATCTGCTCGAAGAACTCTCGAATGCCCATGGTCCGTCTGGTTTTGAAGGGCCTGTGCGGGAAATCATGCTAAGGGAAATGGCTCCTTTGGCCGATCGTGTTGAAATCGATGGTTTAGGATCGGTAATCGCTGTCATGGAGGTATCGAAAGACGCACCTAATATTATGATTGCCGCTCATATGGACGAAGTAGGTATGATGGTAAAACGTATTACCGACGATGGCTATTTGAAATATCAGGTGCTGGGAGGAATGTTACCACAGGCATTGATTAACCAACGCTTTCGAGTTTTAACAAAGAAGGGTTACGTTGTTGCCGTGTCGGGCTTGAAGTCCATTCACGCTATCCCTCGCGGAAAGCGTGACCTGAAACTCGATCACAATGAGATTTTCCTCGATGTCGGTGCAAGTAGTCGGGAGGATGCTGAGCAACGTTTGGGTATTCAGGCCGGTGATCCTATTGCTCCCGATACAGAATTTGAGGTACTCAATGGCAGCAGTTTGTATTTGGGAAAAGCCTGGGACGATCGTTTGGGTTTAGCTGTGATGATCGAGGTTATGAAGCGTCTGCAGAACAACCGGCCGAAGGCTAATGTGTTCTTTGCGGCAACGACGCAAGAGGAAATTGGTTTACGGGGTGCACGTACCAGTAGCTATCTGATTAAACCGGATATCGGTATTAGCCTCGAGGCGGGGGTCGCATCCGACCATCCGGGTATAAGCAAAGACGAGGCTCAGGAAGTGCTTGGCAAAGGGCCTGGGTTGTTTCTCTTTGACGCATCGATGATACCGAACGACAACCTCAAGCGGTCTGTGATCAAATTAGCCGCAAAGAAGAAGATACCACTGCAATTCAATGTTCAGCCAGGTTATGGAGAAGATGGTGCAGAAATGCAAAAAGCGTTTACCGGTACACCGAGCGTCAACATGACGGTACCAGTTCGATATCTGCATACACATTATGGCGTGATAGACCGACACGACTTCGATCGTCTGGTTGATCTGTTGACAGCTTTGGTGCGCGACTTAACACCGGAAAAAATAAGTAAGATTAAGCAGTTTTAGATTGAATTGTAGATTCGTCTGCAGAACTTGATATCTTAACTCAGAGATATTGATCTTGGATTAACAAGGTATATTCGTTGCAATTAACGGAGCGATCGATCTTATGAACAACAAATGCGCTGTAAATACACCAGGTGCTCTCTTGGGGGCATACGTAGCTCTGCTGTTCACTTTGATGTCTATGTCTATGTCTATGTCAGTGCATGCGGCGACAGAAACATCTATTAATTTGGCTCAGCAGATGTATGTTGCTTATTATGGCAGGCCCGCGGATCCCGAAGGACTGGATTATTGGGCTGCTCGATTTGAAGGAGTAGACGATCTGGAGTCGGTCCTCGGGGCTTTCGGTAGTTCACAAGAATACTACGACAATTTTAGCCAGCTGAGTAATGTTGACTTGGTTAATAATCTCTTCCAGCAAATGTTTAGTCGTAATTCTGACCCGGAAGGTGCGGCGTTTTATGTGACGCGTTTGGAAGCCGGAGAAGCAACTGTGGTATCAATTGCAAAACAGATTGCCGACGGTCGTCAAAATGAAGATCGAGATCGGCTCAATAATAAGGTCGTGGTTGCGAATGCTTTGACCCGGCATATAAAAGAAGAAGGGGTTACTTATACGCTTCTCGAAATAGAGGTTTCACGAGCGTTGCTGGCAACAGTCACAGAATATCAGGACAGCATTATTCAAGGGCTCTATGTGGTCGATAATTTTGGTATCGATAGCGAATATGCCGCAATTCAGTGCAGCGCGCCGCGGCCCGAAGTCTGTACCGAGGAATACGCGCCTGTCTGTGCCACCCGAGACACCGGTGTTCGGTGTATCACTACCCCTTGCCCATCGACTGAAAAGGCTAGTTATTCAAACGCTTGTTCAGCTTGTGCCGACTCTAGCGTGTTTTATTATAAGCCTGAAGAGTGTGCGCTTTAAAAAGTCCGAATGCGCTGTTATCAGACTTCGGGCTCGCCGCCTAAATTTATCGTAGTTATTATCCACTGATAGAGAATAAAGCGCCGCTTTTTGATGCCCGTCAAAGATAAGGCAAAGCAATCAGGTTTAATATAGTTACTGATTTTTTGCGCGCGAGAGGAATTTGTGATGAATAGAGTCTTAATGTTCCCGGTTTTTATTACAATGATACTCGTTGTTGGTTGTGGGTATGGTCCAAAAGGATCGAAGGGTTTTACGCTGCCCGATGGGGATATTGCAATGGGGAAGGTGAAGTTTGTCGAGCTGGGCTGCAATAGTTGCCATGCTACCAAAACCGTCGAGCACTTACCGAGCGACAATGAACTGAATGTGTTTTTAGGTGGCAAAACTTCGCGCATAGAAACCTATGGTGAACTGGTGACCTCGGTCATAAACCCGTCTCACCGGTTGTCGAAAAAACTACCCGCGATCCAGGCTCCGGAAGACGGCAGTTCACCCATGCCGATCTTTAACGATATTATGTCGGTCGCAGATTTAATTGATCTCGTTGCTTATTTGCAATCGGGCTATGAATTGCGAGTTTCACCTCGAACAACCTACCCGGAATATCGATACTACCATTAACGGCAGAGAATGACTTTTTCCGAAATTTTTATGCGGCGCGTTGGCAGATCAAAAGACGCCTGTAAATGCCCATTTGTGTATTCATTAAGGCTGTAATTAGGGTTTTGCAGTGTTGTTCTGCATTGTTTTTCTAATTCGTGCTCTCTTTTTTTCGTTCCATACTGTGCGCCCTATCGGCATTTTATTC
>JBLHNZ010000041.1:0-15075 GCA_047623245.1 Oceanicoccus sp.
TGACTGCCATCTGGGGTTTTCGCAGCTGGCGCCGAATCAGTTGAGGTTCGCTCAGAAGAGCTAGCTACTTCTGCTTTTTCACCTCGGGAGCCAGAGTTAATCGGGCTTCCTAAGTTATTGATATTGATAACCATTTTCGATATCCCTGTTTGTTCAGTTGGCAAATAATAGAACGATCATTTTATCTATCGGCAAATCCACTTTTTACTTTAACATATTCGCTCAATTATTTACTGGTTTCTGGTTCTTTATTCATCAGTTCTGGAGCATGGTTTTGGAACTCGGTTTGTGATGTCGCACCCCTGTTTTACATGGCCACACTGACGCGACCTCGGCCAGTCACTAATGCATTTATGATGCGTTTTGATTGTGAATTACGCACACGTATTTGCTCCCCTTCGTACCCGTCTTTTAGTGCTGTTCCTTGAATTTTGACGCGTAGTGCGCCACTGGTAGCAGAAACAATGACTGATTCGCCTCTCTTGATTAGAATCGGCAGCTCAAGAAACGATTCTATAACAGCTGTGTCTGCCCGCAAGTTGCGTTTGGCTTGCATGCCCACGATGGCGTCAACTTTCGTATAATAACTACCGTTGAGCGATGACACTGGCATCTCGCGAAGCTGTAAATGTTCGCTCGTAATTAATGTGCCCTTGCTGAGTGGGGTTAACGTAGTGACAACTTGACGGTACAGATTAATATTGACCGGCACAAAGATCGTCCAAGGTGAGTCATGTTGGCAGCTAACGCGCACATTGGTGCGACCAATGTTAACGGTTGATTTAAGCTCTACGGATAAAGGTGCCGCGCAATCAGGCATGTTTAAGCGGCTATCCAGCGCACCGATTTTGTAACTGGTAGTCACGGATTTTCCATACCGGAGGCTAATATTTTCCATGTGCCCAACCATAAATATCTTTATGCTCTCGCGTATATGCTCGACTTTTACTGCTGCATAGGTCAATTTGCTGTGCATGCTGATTGCCAAACATAAAATCAGAAGAAAACTACGAATTATCATGATCTTGGCCTATGCTTTAATTTCAGAAATTGATTAATTAATTTTCAGTAATAGTGGATACTGTAAACAAATAGCATTAACCGTCCGTAACGGTTTAGAATTGTGACTAAAACTGACAGAAAATTGTCGCAAAATTACTTTCTGATGTGAGATATGCAATAAATGTGCCTGCCCCCGAAATCCCCAGCGATTGAAAGATGGTCTTTTTAGTGTCCGTATTTGGATGCTAATTTGGAAATTGCTTGTATAGGGTTTTGTTGGTTTTGCGAAATGTTAAAGAATATGGAGTAGTTTATGGCTGGCGTTCTTGATGGTGTAAACCAGCGGACACAATTGGTAGGACAAAATCGACTAGAGTTATTGTTATTTCAGCTCGATGGCAATCAGGTTTACGGCATCAATGTGTTCAAAGTCAAAGAAGTGCTGCAGTGCCCCAAGTTGACGGTAATGCCGCAGAGCAATGACGTAATAAGAGGGATTGCTCATATTCGGGGTGGAACCATTTCGATGATGGACTTAAGTCTTGCAACTGGGCAGCCTGCATTGGAAGATGTGAAAAATTGCTTCGTTATCATTACTGAGTATAACAACGCTATACAGGGGTTTTTAGTAAAAGCTGTCGAGCGTATTATTAACATTAATTGGGAGGCAATTCATCCACCGCCAAAAGGTTCGGGAAGCGCGCATTATCTAACCGCCGTTACGGAAGTAGATGGCAAACTGGTCGAGATTATAGATGTAGAAAAAGTGTTGTCCGAGGTTTCTCCTGTCATGGAAGAAATTTCACAGGGGGTCATTGAGGAAGAGGTGTCAATCGCCGCGGCTGCATTACATGTGTTGATTGTTGATGATTCGGCCATTGCTCGTAAACAGATAAAGCGTTGTGTGGAAACGGTAGGTGTAGAAACGACATTGCTAAATGATGGTCGCCAAGCACTTGATTACCTGAATAATTTGGCTGATAGTGGTGAGGATGTTGCAAAAAAATTCTTGGTCATGATCTCTGATATAGAAATGCCGGAAATGGATGGATACACGTTAACTGCAGCAGTTCGCAGCGATCCACGACTGTCGGGTTTACATGTCGTTCTTCATACGTCGTTAAGCGGTGTATTTAACCAGGCCATGGTTAAGAAAGTTGGGGCAGACAATTTTCTCGCGAAGTTTAATCCAGACCAGTTGGCAACGATGGTATCCGATAGAATTAAAGATGTTACCGGCAGTCTCGTCGAATAGACTAGATGACGGCGGTAAGCACACGAATATGTGCCCTTTGCGTGCCGAACAGCTGTAAAGGAGGTGTCTGAAGGTTCGAAGCAGGACTGAGGGCCCTTGGATAAAATAGTCATACCTGCCGTATATTTAACAATTTGCAGTGCGCCCCATACTGCTCTTAATCAGGGATTTGAGCTCTGTAGTCTCTTGCGTGTATCGGTTCAATAAATGGCTATAACAGTGATCGAAATTGGAATAAGTACCGTATGAGTGAATTTTTCCTAGCTTTGCAGGACGTTTAAATGAGTGTTGAATCTGCGGCAGCAGAGTACAGGGAGTTTAGAGACTTTTTGGCTAAGGCGTGCGGTATAGTCCTGGGTGATAACAAACAGTATTTAGTGGCGAGTCGCTTAAAGAGGTTGATGTCCGACCAGGATATTGAAAATCTTGGTGAACTGATTAAAAGGCTTCAGCAGTTTTCCAATCGTAGCCTCAAGGAATCCGTTGTAGACGCTATGACTACCAATGAGACGCTCTGGTTTAGAGATGCTCACCCCTTCAATATATTGAAAGAAAAATTACTACCAGAGCTAAAATCATCAGTTAGGCCCGTGCGCGTTTGGTCGGCAGCTTGCTCATCAGGCCAAGAGCCTTATTCGATATCTATGATGATCGAGGAATTTACCAGATCTAATCCGGGCGTGCTAAAGCAATCTGTCGAAATTGTCGCTACCGACTTATCGCGGTCTATGTTGGATTGCTGTAAGGAAGCCGAATACGATAATCTTTCATTGGGCAGGGGGCTGTCACCGGAGCGCTTGAAGCAGTTTTTTGAGCCTCTTGACAGTGGTGTTTGGCGGGTCAAAAAGGAAGTGAGTCAACGCGTAAGGCTTCAGCAGTTAAATTTGATGGACAGTTACTCAAGTTTGGGAAAATTCGATGTTGTATTTTGCCGAAACGTATTGATATATTTTTCTGCTGAACTCAAGGCAGACATTTTCCGTCGACTGCATGGCTCTTTGCGACCTGGCGGTTATTTGGTATTGGGAGCGTCTGAAAGCTTGGTTGGTACGACCGAGCTTTTTGATATGGTTCAATGTAGGCCAGGAATTATTTATCGTGCAAAATAGATGAGATTTTTGTTGGTCTCGCCTTATTTGCGGTAGTGGATTTCGCTTATTCGGGTGTCTTTTACAATAGCCGTGCATGCTGTGGTCTTGACTTTCGCTGCCGTTCTTTTTCTTTTTAGTAGTCCTTTGTCCTTTTTCAATTCTCTCACCCGATACTACCGATTGCCGATTATCGTTGTTCAGCGGCATGAGGTTGCCGTTCTCTTCGCAACTTTCTATAAAAAATGCGTAAAAAACCTATAACAACAGCCGTTTAGGTATTTGGCACGTGCTTTGCTTTATAGAACTCATGAGTTTTTATTTAAATATTTTTAGGTGATACAGCGATGGCTATTAGTTTTGAAAACGCATTGGGTGTTCATGAGAAGTCCCTGCAATTTAAAGTTAAGCGGTCAGAAATTTTGGCCCAAAATCTTATCAATGTAGATACGCCAAACTATAAGTCTCGTGACATCGATTTCAAGGCAGCATTGAGCAGTCAGCAAAGTACGGGTAGTACTCGCTTACAGGCTACTAACTCGAGGCACATAGCGCCTTCAAACCTTAGCTTTGAGCCGCAGTTGATGTACAGAAATCCCTTGCAGCCATCTCTCGACGGCAATACGGTTGACGAGCAAGTTGAGATGACAAAATTTGCCAAGAACTCAATGGATTTTCAAGCCAGTTTTCAATTTCTAAACGGAAAGTTTAAAGGGCTGAGAAATGCCATTAGGGGAGAATAAACCATGTCGCTCACTAGCGTATTTGATATCGCGGGTATGGGAATGTCGGCACAAACTGTGCGATTGAATACTACCGCAAGTAATTTGGCGAACGCTCAGGCCGCAGGTACGGAAGATGATACGTATCGCGCGCGCCATCCGGTTTTTTCCTCGGTACAGCAGGAGCAAATGTTGTCGGGCTCATCGATGTTTCCCCCGGCGGGCGGCCAGTCCAATGTGGGATTGACCGTTGTCGATATTATAGAATCACAGGAGCCTCTCGAGCGACGCTATGAGCCTGGTCACCCAAAGGCCGATGACAGCGGCTATGTGTTTTATCCAAATGTTAATGTTGTTGAGGAGATGGCGGATATGATTTCAGCTTCTCGATCTTTTCAAGTTAACGTCGAAGTCATGAATTCTGCAAAAACGATGATACAACGCCTGCTAACATTGGGTCAGTGAGGATTGAACAATGAATGAAAATGTGATTTCCAGTGGTGCTCTCAGCAATGTGTCTCATCAGACTAAATTTTCTGCAGAGCCGAAAAGTAACGAATTAGGACAGGATGTATTTCTAGAGCTAATGATCACTCAGATGCGCAACCAAAACCCGCTTGATCCTCAGGATAACAGTGAGTTTGTAGCTCAGTTGGCTCAGTTCAGCTCGGTTGAGGGATTGGATAAGCTTAATACGACAACAGAAAACATGTCTTCAATGTTCCAGTCCAGTCAGGCTTTACAGGCATCGTCCATGGTGGGTAGAACGGTTAAGGTTAATACTGAGACAGCGATACTTCAGCCGGGCGGCGTTGTTGAGGGAACTATTGATGTGCCAACGAGTACGAATAGTCTGGAAATGAGTGTATATAATACCGCAGGACAGCTGGTGGATCATAAATACTTGGGGCCACAGGCGTCGGGTGATATCAGTTTTGCCTGGAGCGGCATTGGTGACGATGGTGAATCGCTTCCGGCTGGAACCTACCGGTTTGAGGTGTTGGCAACAACGCAAGAGGGTAGTGAGCAGCTAAGTACTGCGCTCAGTGCAAATATCGACAGCGTATCTGTTGGAAATAACGGCACATTGACTCTAAATGTTGCAGGCGTAGGGCCGGTTTCAATGGCTAACGTAAGAGAGATTTTGTAAGAATTTATACGGTACTTTTTGATCGTACTTTTAGGTAAAATTCAGGAGTAAAAATATGTCGTTTAATACTGCTCTTAGTGGCCTGCGCGCCGCTAATACAAGTTTAGCTGTAACGGGTAACAATATTGCCAATGCCAGTACGACGGGTTTTAAGGCCTCGAGAACCGAATTTGGCGATGTTTATGCAAGTTCTCTAATTAAGAGTGGAACCATTGCAGGTAACGGAGTGTTGGTTACAGCAGTTTCCCAGCAGTTTGACCAGGGAAATATTTCGTTCACTGATAACAGTCTCGACTTAGCGATTAACGGTCAAGGGTTTTTCGTGATGGATAGTGCTGGTGGGGATAGAATCTACACCCGATCCGGTGAATTTGGTTTGGACGAGCTGGGTTTTGTGGTCTCGAATGGTGGCGCGAAATTACAGGGTTTGGTCGCTGATGCGCAAGGCCTAATTACTGGTGGTAATCCTCAGAGTCTGCAAGTTGTAACGACAGATTTGGATCCGTCTGCGACCAGTAGCTTGGATATGAGTTTTAATTTGGATGCAAGGGAGTTATCGCCAAATTCCGGCGTAGCTCCGGCTGCGGGGTTTACGCCTTTTGACCCCAGTGCTCCTTCGACGTTTAATCACTCAACCTCGCAGACCATTTATGACGATTTGGGGCTGCCTCATGTAATGAGTCAGTACTTTGTGAAACAAAACCCTGACCCTTCAGCCGCAGATCCACTAAATACCGGGCTTGTAAATCAATGGGACGTTTATGTGTTGATTGACGGCGAGGAGGTGTCAGATGGAGTGCCTTCAACAGTGTCAGTAGCGGATGCAGGGCCGGCGTTTCGTCCTGGTTTTCAAATTGGATTTACCAGCTCGGGTGTTCTCGACCCCTCAGTCGGTGGAGGAGGGTCTTACACAATCACCGATTGGGATCCCAAAGATAAGCTCGGTGCGCAAAATGGTGCCACGTCTCCTGCAACCGCGATTTCCATTGACTTTACAAATGCTACGCAGTTTGGTGGAGAGTTCGCCATCGCGGCGACAAACCAGAATGGCTTTGCTCAAGGTCGATTGGCGGGTGTTCAAATATCGGAAGACGGTATCTTATTTGCACGTTATACCAACGGGGAGGCGCAAAATCTGGGTCAGGTATTACTTGCCAGTTTTGATAATCCTCAGGGATTATCTCCTCAGGGTGAGACAACGTGGGCTGAATCTGCAGCGTCAGGGCAGCCAAACATTAATGTTCCGCAAAGTGGTTCGTTGGGTTCTATACAGGCCGGAGCTCTGGAAGAGTCAAACGTTGATCTATCCGATGAATTAGTTGGTTTGATCATTGCCCAGCGCAACTTTCAGGCAAACTCTAAAACAATTGAAACTGCCAATACCTTGACTCAAACAATTATTAATCTCCGATAATAGTTATGGTTGTCTTTTCGCCCTGTCTATTCTTGGACGGGGTGTGAGTTGTTTCCCTCTCAATATTTCCGCTTTTTGTGAAGACTTGGCTTTTTTTTCGAATCTATTTGTAACAATATCAATATCAATATCGATAGACTCCTTGCGCACTATCAAGCCATTGTCGGCAGCCCGATAAGCTTTTAGATTTCTTACAAAAAAATCGCTCGTATTGTTTAGTGCATAGATTGAGTACTTGGCATTTTTATTGCATTTTATTCTCTGTCCGTCAATTTTAGTGCTTTCCTTCCGGGAGAGACCGGACCCAGACCCAGACCATAAATATCAGAGAAGGTGGAGTAATCAATGGATAGAGGCATTTACATTGCGATGACATCGGGACAAAACATACTGTCCGCGCAAGCTGTTCACGCGAATAATCTGGCAAATGCGAATACTACCGGCTTCCAAACGGACTTTGAGCTAGCGATGTCACGACCGGTTATCCACGGTGATGGCCTCAAATCGCGCGCTTTTGCCACTACCGAGGGTGCGGGCACTAATTTCAGCCGCGGCTCGATGATTGATACAGGGAGAGATCTGGACATGGCGGTAGAGGGTGACGGTTGGATAGCGGTGCAAGCGCCAGATGGGACAGAAGCGTTTACCCGTGCCGGTTCACTCAAAATAAGCCCCGAAGGACAGCTTTTAACCGGCAATAATTTGCCCGTACTAGGCAATGGCGGTCCTATCGCTATTCCTCCAGCAGACAAAGTGACACTCGGTGCCGACGGTACTATCACTATACAGCCGCAGGGTCAGAAGGTGGATGTGCTCTCTACTGTCGATAGAATTAAATTAGTAAAACCCGACTACGCAAACCTTACAAAAGGGCTTGATGGCCTTGTTCGTCTTCGCGACGGGGAGGAGTCGGTACCCGATGCATCGCTTAGGCTGCAGTCGGGTTTTTTAGAGTCGAGTAATGTTAGTGCGGTAGATGAATTGACCCAGATCATGTCGCTCGCAAGGCAGTTTGAGATTAATGTAAAAATGATGAAGACAATGGAACAAAATTCAAGTGCTGCCGCGCAGGTCTTGAGAGCTTCATAAAATACGACGTAGCAATAATAAACCATTCGTCGAAAGAAAATTATAGTGAGGTAAAATATGAGTCAGGCATTGTGGATAAGTAAAACGGGGTTAAGTGCTCAGGATACTAGACTGGCAACCATTTCTAACAACCTGGCAAACGCTTCAACGGTTGGTTTCAAGCGAGACAGTGTCGTGTTCGAAGACCTGCTCTATCAGATTCGCCGTCAGCCGGGTGCGCAGTCATCACAAAATACGCAATTGCCCTCGGGTTTGCAGATAGGTACTGGTGTCCGTGTAATAGGTACACAGAAAGAATTTTCTGGAGGCAGCGTAGATGTTACTGAAAAACCGCTCGATATCTCTATCGATGGGCGGGGGTTTTTTGAAATATTGCTACCCGATGGTACAGCGGCTTATACCCGCAACGGGCAGTTTCAAATTAATGCAGACGGCGAAATTGTAAATTCCCGTGGTTTAGTCTTGCAGCCGGCAATAACTGTGCCGGCAGAATCTCAAGGAATTACTATTAGTTCCGATGGTATCGTGGAGGCAACGTTAGCGGGGCAAGCAGCGACGCAAAATTTAGGGACTTTGCAGGTAACGAATTTCGTCAACCCCACGGGACTGCAGGCCGTCGGTTCTAACCTCTTTGTTGAAACCGCCGCTAGTGGTTCACCGCAAGCAGGTACACCTGGCAGTCAGGGTTTGGGTAGCATTGAGCAGGGCGCTTTGGAAAATTCTAACGTCGATGTCGTCGAAGAGTTGGTAAACATGATCACCACCCAGCGTACTTATGAAATGAACTCCAAGGTGATTTCAACCGCAGATCAGATGTTGCAGTTTGTTTCTCAGAATTTGTAAGCAGTGATTGATATCAGTAAAAATCAAATTCATTGGGGTGTGATATGAATATGGTTCGTTTCGGAAAGCTTGCTGTGATTGTAGCTGTAGCCGTTTTGCAAGCATGCACTATGATGCGCCCAGCCTCGGCTAACGATCCAGCTTATGCTCCGGTAGTGCCCGAGTCTATGGTGGCTCCGATTAATAATCCGGGTGGTATTTACCAGCCGGGTTTTTCGCGAGGACTGTTTGCAGACCGCCGTGCGATGAGGGTCGGAGATGTTCTTTCTGTTGTGTTGGATGAGAGAACTATATCGAGTAAAAAAGCCGATACGGAAGTAAAAAAGGACAATACCATTGCCTTTGATGAGGCGACGATTCTAGGTAAAGGAGTTTCATTCGGCGACTACAGTTTAGGAACTTCAATCTCGCAAGGAAGAGATTTTTCCGGAGAATCTTCTAGTGATCAAAGTAACAGTTTGACCGGACGAATAGCGGTGACGGTAGCTGAGGTTTTACCTAATGGCCTAATGGTTGTTCGCGGTGAAAAATGGATGACTCTTAATAGAGGTGAAGAATTTATTCGCGTCAGTGGTGTGGTAAGGCCGGAAGACGTGGAACCCGACAACAGCGTTTCGTCTACCCGCTTGGCTAACGCAAGAATCACCTACAGTGGCACCGGCGATCTTGCCGATTCCAATAAACAAGGCTGGGCTTCGCGGTTTTTCAATACGGCGTATTGGCCGTTCTGATTTACTTGAAACTCAACGAGTTAATTTATGAATTATTTTGATCACAGTAATAGCGCGAGAAAGGCTTGGAACGATCTAAAAAATTGCCGTGCAGCAACTCGATTTTTTATTTTCCTTGCAGTTATGACAATTGTCAGTCAGGTCACCTCGCCGCTCGCATATGCTGAGCGTCTTAAAGATATTGCCTCCGTTGCGGGTGTCAGAGATAACCCAATTATCGGCTATGGCTTGGTTGTTGGGCTTGACGGGACGGGTGATCAGACTACCCAGACACCGTTCACTGCACAGGCCTTTAGAACGATGCTACGTCAGTTAGGAGTGTCAATTCCAGAGGCCGCAAACTTTCAATTGAAAAATGTTGCAGCGGTTACCATTCATGCCACATTGCCTCCTTTCGCGAAGCAAGGCGACAAAATTGATATCACTGTTTCTTCGGTGGGTAACGCCAAGAGTTTACGCGGAGGTAGTTTGTTGTTGTCTCAATTGAAAGGCGCTGACGGACAAGTCTACGCAATTGCTCAAGGCGAGTTAGTTGTCGGTGGGTTTGGTGCGGAGGGTAGGGACGGTTCAAGTGTCACGGTAAATATTCCTAGTGCCGGTCGTATTCCAAATGGTGCGATTGTAGAGCGCGAAGTTGCCAACGGCTTTTCAAAAGGTAGCCATCTAACATTCAATTTGAGGCGAGCAGACTTTACAACAGCAAGACGTGTCGCCGAAAGTATTAACGAATTACTTGGTCCCAATGTGGCAAGAGCTTCTGATGCATCCTCTATTCATGTAACGGCTCCAATGGACCCGGATCAACGTGTGTCTTATATGTCATTGCTTGAAAATGTTGAAGTCGTGCCGGGAGAAGCGCCTGCTCGGGTTGTCATCAATTCTCGTACTGGAACTATTGTGGTTGGCGAGCATGTTACGGTGCGTCCTGGCGCTGTAACTCACGGTAGTTTGACAGTGTCGATAACCGAAAAACAGCGGGCGAGTCAACCGAACCCGTTTGGAGGGGGGGACAGCGTCGTCGTTCCCGAGTCTAACATTGAAATAAGTCAAGAGAATAACCGGATGTTCGAGTTTGAAGGGGCGACCACTCTCGACGAAATTATACGGGCGGTGAATCAGGTTGGAGCGGCGCCAGGCGACTTAATGGCGATACTGGAAGCACTAAAGCAGTCGGGTGCGCTACAGGCTGACTTAATCGTTATCTAATAATTTTGTAAGCGTTATTGGAAGACTGATAGTTTAGCTTTTTAAGAGATTAGTTATGATTACATCGAACACTTCAAACGCCAATGTTGGCGCTGATTCTTACACTGACCTTTCCAGTGTCAACGCGATCCGTACCTTAGGTAGGGCGGATAAAAATCAGGCGTTGGAAAAAATAGCACAACAGTTTGAATCGATGATGGTGCGTATGATGATGAAAAGCATGCGTTCTGCGAATGCAGTATTGAGTGAAGGTAATATGTTGTCGAGTAAAGCGGGTGACATGTATCAAGATATGTATGACGATCAGCTGGCTCTGTCATTGTCGCAAGGCGGCGGTATGGGTATAGCTGAGGTGATGGTCAGGCAATTGCGTGATCGGTATGGTACTAGTGAAGAGAAAACGATTGATACTGATATGACAGCGTACTTTGAAAATCAGATAGAGGCAGGGCAATCACTATTTAACCAAGCGGTTAAGTCTGGGCCGAATCCTGATTCAGTTAATAATGCTGCGGCAGTTGAACGATCAGCTGTTCAGCAAGAAGTGGTCAACTTCGATGGTACGGTGACTGACTTTATTGAGAAGCTGTATCCCATGGCAAAAGAAGCGGCGGAAAAAATCGGAGTAGACCCAGAAGTACTCATCGCTCAGTCGGCGTTAGAGACAGGTTGGGGAAAAAAAATTAGTGTCCATAACAACGGTGTTTCGAGTTACAACCTGTTCAACATAAAGGCCGATACCCGTTGGGATGGTGAAAAATTGATTATTAATACTGTCGAGTTCGTTGGTGGAATGCCAGTTAAAGAAAATGCATCTTTTCGCTCTTACGCAAGCCCACAACAAAGTTTCGACGACTATGTCAATTTTTTGAGTCAAAGTTCGCGGTACGATCGTGCAGCGGCCGCTCGAACAAGTGAGAGCTTTATTAGGGAGCTAGGTGATGCCGGTTACGCGACCGATCCAGCCTATGCCGACAAAATATTGCGTATTTATAACAGTAAACCGTTACAACAGGCAGTGGCTTTGGTTAAACAAAGCACTCCAGGGTTTTGAGGTAAAGGGCGATGGCGTCTCTGCTAGACATAGGTGTTTCCGGACTGCGAGTTAATCAAACCGCGTTACAGGTCACCGGTAACAATATAGCTAATGCTGATGTTGAATCCTACTCTCGTCAGCGGGCAGAAGTCGTTACTGGCATAGAACAGTTTCGTGGAACTGGATATATAGGCAGCGGTAGTAATGTCCAAACTATTACCCGTGTCGCCGATGAATTTCTTAATACTCAAATTCGCTTAGATACCTCCAGTTATACGAACCTTACTGCTTTTGGTGACAATATTGAGCAAATAGATTCCTTGCTTGCCGGAGAATTGAGTAGTTTGGGGCCCGGTATCGCAGCGGTCTTTAGTGCGATAGAAGTCGGTGCCGAAGATCCAACGTCCAACCCTGCGCGGCAGTTGGTATTAAGTCAGGCCGAAGGTTTAGTCGAGCGTGTACATACACTTTATGATCGTTTACTGCAGCAGTCCAAATCGGTTGATGAGCAAGTAGCCTCTCTCACTGCACGTGTAAATTCTCTAGCGACGGGTATCGCGGAATTGAATGTGTCAATTGAGCGAGAACTGGGAATTAATACTGGAAGCAAGCCTAACGGGCTTATCGATTCGAGAGATGAATTGATAAGGGAGTTAACAGGAATCCTTTCTATACGCACTACCAAGGATTCCGATGGTGCAGTCAATGTTTTTGTGGGCAGTGGTCAGCCTTTAGTGCTGGGTGCTATCGCTGGAAAACTGGGTGTTCAGGCTAGTGTTCAGGATGCTGAGGTACAAGATGTCGCTTTTATCGGTGTTAATGGAATACCGATTGTAATAACTGAGTCTGTATCTGGTGGCGAGATAGGGGGATTGCTGCAATTTAGGCATGACGCGATGGAGCCGACACTCAATGCGATGGGTAGAATTGCATTGGCAATCACTGATTCCATTAATCAGCAAAATAAACAGGGATTGGATCTTGAGGGTAACGTTGGTTCTCTCGTTTTTACCGATATTAATAATGCCCAGAAAATGTCCGAGCGTTCAAAGACGATTGTGGGAACGGCGAATCTGGATGTGATAGTCGACGATTTATCGAAATTGGGTGTCGATAACTATATGTTGACTATTACAGCGACTGGACCACCGGAACAAGGTAATTTAGTTAATGAGTCGACGGGTGAAATTATTCCAGGTACGTTTGTTGCCACCGACCACGATAGCAATGCGTTAACTCCAGATGTTAATCTTTTTACGCCCACTGACCTCTTAAAGACTGAAGGCTTGTCAATTTATGTTAACAGCGGAGTGTTGGCACAGAATGACAGTTTTTTTATCCGGCCGACTAGAAACGGGGCACGGGATGTCGATATGCAGATGACAAGATTGCAGGAGTTGGCATTCGCCGCCCCAATTGTCACAGATGCTGCTTTGACAAACACGGGTGGCGGCACCGTATCGGCGGGAAATATATTGCAAGCCCGCGATCGTTACGACAATTCTTCACCAGCCTTTGCTACTCCTGGCCAATTAACACCACCGATATCGATAAACTTCACCAGTCCGTCAACCTATGAGGTATACGATAGCAGCACCGGTCCTGCCACACTGCTATTTACTGGAACATTTACGCAGGGACAAAAAAACCCGGTTTTTTCAACAGACCCGACGGTACTACCTCCAGTTGTACCACCTGCTGCGGCTCCTTTTTACTTGGGTTACCAAGTAGAGCTTGGCGGTAATCCAGCCACTGGAGATATATTCACAGTAGGATTCAATAGCGGTGGAATTTCCGATAACCGCAATGCTGTAGAGCTAGGGCAGCTGAGAATCAACGGAATTTTACAAGGGGGCTCACTAAATTTTGAGGCAGATTACGGCCGCCTGGTAGAAGAACTTGGCTCGGATACGTCACAAAACAGAGTATCCCGGGAAGCCAGTTTCTCCTTGCTTCAGGCTTCAACCAATAACCGATCATCAATATCCGGTGTTAATTTAGATGAAGAGGCTGCCAATTTAATTCGATTTGAGCAGGCCTATAATGCGTCGGCGCAAGTTATCTCGATTGCCAGGCAGATATTCGACACAATGTTACGCACGTTTAGCTAACGAATGTGCATCTGGACATTTTCTCATCCCAGGGATCGACGTGAGGAGATAGCTCAAGACGTTAGCGCTATCAAAAAATGTAAAAAAACAAGCCGTGAAAACAAAATGGTAGAATTTTTGAAAGATTACAAAGCAGCACGTTTTGGATGCAAGCCAATGAAGTGGAGGGTCTGAGCAATGATTAGAATGTCATTTTTACAAGGTTTTAATCAGGGTGTGAACGGTATATTGCGAGCACAGGAAAAGACCTTTGCCACTCAAGCGCAGGTCGCTACTGGTAAAAGACTACAAACTGCAGCCGATGATCCGGTAGCGGCTGCGCGTATTGTTAAAATTGACCAGGAACAATCCCAGACCAAGCAGTTTATTAACAACGCCGATTCTCTGGAAAGCCGGTTATCTCTAGAAGAATCTCAGCTCGACGGTGTCACAGGGCTATTGGCGAGAGTGCGACAGCAAACTGTTTACGCGGCCAATGGTGTTTTATCGAAAAACGAGCGGCAGATAATAGCAATCGAGATAAAAGGTAGGCTGGATGAGTTGGTTAATTTGGCGAATACCAGAGATAGTAATGGGGAGTATATTTTTTCAGGTTATAAAGGCGGGGAGCCTGCATTTGTAGAAGACAATAATGGGGATTTTACTTATCAAGGGGACGATGGTCAGCGAAGAGTGCGTATTGCCACTTCGACCTCAATTCCCTCAAATGATAGTGGCAAAGACATCTTCGTTGATGTAAACGCTACACAAAACATGTTTTTCACCGAAGTGTCGATAACCAACGGTGGTTCCGGTCGGATAGCCGCTGGCTCGGTAATCGATTCTGCGAGTTTCTCCAGTTCTGACCCAAGTGGCTATACGGTCACTTATGATGCTGATTTACTTGGCGGCCCACCAGCACCTTTTTTTACTGTTGACGGTAACTCTGATGGTACGTCAGTCAATGTTGTTGCCAATGGTACTGCTACTACTCTTGATCTATACGGTTGGACCGTTGATATTGAAGGTGCACCAAGCGACGGCGACCAATTTATTCTCGATTCCTCATCATCGCCCAAACAGAGCATGATGGATACATTGGGGAAATTAATCCAAGGTCTCGATAATTTGACTGATTCACCGGAAGATCGGAAAACACTGTCTCTGCTTATGGCTGAGTCACTCGATAATCTCTCCTCTGCAGAACAAAATATAGCCGGTGTTACAGCCAAAATCGGTGCGCGTTTTAATACGCTTTTTACAGTTAGGGATGTCAACCAGGGAGTTGAATTGGTTAATGAGCAAATTCTCGCGGATATTCGCGACCTCGACTATGCAGAAGCTATAAGCCGATTAACGCAACAAAGTTTCACCTTGGAAGCTGCACAACAGAGCTTCGCGAAGGTGAGTAGTTTTTCTCTGTTTAGATTTTTATAGTACAGCATCAAT
>JBLHNZ010000042.1:0-14993 GCA_047623245.1 Oceanicoccus sp.
ACCTGCAACAATGGTATGAACCACATTAAACAGGAACAGAATTTGCGAAGCGCCATAAATAAACGCACCGATCGATGACATCGTATTAAAGTCGGTGAATTGCAACGCATAATCCGGAATACGTCTTGGCATGCCCGCTAAACCCAAAAAGTGCTGTGGGAAAAATGTTAGGTTAAAACCAATGAATGAAATCCAGAAATGCGCCTTACCCATATTCTCGCTATACATTTTTCCGCACCACTTCGGCAACCAGTAGTAAATAGCTGCCGACATACTAAATACAGCACCCGCCACCATAACATAATGGAAGTGAGCGACAACGAAGTAGCTATCGTGGTATTGGAAATCTACGGGAGCCAATGACAACATGACCCCGGTAAAACCACCAACGGTAAACAAAAATACGAAACCGATGCAAAACAGCATAGGCGTTTCAAAGGTCATGGACCCTCTCCACATCGTGGTAATCCAGTTAAACACCTTTACACCGGTAGGCACCGCAATCAACATGGTTGCGTACATAAAGAATAACTCACCGGTAAGAGGCATCCCGACGGTATACATGTGGTGTGCCCACACAATAAACGACAAAAACGCGATAGATGCGGTTGCATATACCATCGAGTCGTAGCCGAATAAAGGCTTGCGAGAGAAAGTGGGTATAATCTGAGAAACCACACCAAAGGCTGGCAGAATAATTATGTAAACTTCTGGATGACCAAAGAACCAAAATATATGCTGAAACAAAACCGGATCGCCACCGCCAGCAGCTGAGAAAAAGCTGGTCCCAAAGTGGACGTCCATCAACATCATTGTTACCAAGCCTGCCAAAACCGGCATAACCGCAATCAACAAGAATGCAGTAATCAACCAGGTCCATACAAACATCGGCATTTTCATATACGTCATGCCAGGGGCACGTAGGTTAACGACCGTAGCGATGATGTTAATCGACCCCATAATGGACGACAAACCTAACAAATGGACACCAAAAATAAAGAAAGTGACCGTGTCAGGTGCGTAGGTAGTTGATAGTGGCGCATAAAACGTCCAACCAAAGTTTGGAGCACCGCCTTCCATAAACAGAGTTGAGGCCAACAATGCAAAAGTAGGTGGCAAAATCCAAAAACTCAAATTGTTCATTCTTGGCAACGCCATATCTGGCGCGCCAATCATCATAGGTATCAGCCAGTTGGCGAGACCCACGAAGGAGGGCATGATGGCACCAAACACCATAATCAAACCGTGCATAGTAGTCATTTGGTTAAAAAACTCGGGCTCTACAATTTGCAGACCCGGTTGAAATAATTCAGCACGAATAATCATGGCAAAAGCACCACCCATGATAAACATGGCGAAGCTGAACCAAAGATACATTGTACCAATATCTTTATGATTGGTGGTTAATACCCACCGCATTAAGCCTTTAGCAGGCCCGTGATGTGCACTCATTTTCGGAACCTCCTATTTAGACTGTTTAAAGTTATATACGTCAATGGGCTGAACGATATCGCCCATATTATTACCAAACGCATTACGCTGGTAAGTAATGACCGCTGCCATATCTACGTCGTTTAGCTGACCACCAAAAGCCTGCATTGCAGTACCCGGCACGCCATTAACGCCTATCCGAATATGATCGCTGACAATTCCCGTTGAAATCGCGCTACCGGCAATTGCTTTACCGACACCGCCCTCACCATTCACTCCATGACAGGCCGCACAACTTGTATTATAAATCGTCTTACCTGCTACCATTTGCTCGTCTAAAGTGAACTGCTTGCCCATCAACGTTTTAATTTCAGCAGCTTGAGATTTTTTCTCAGCTAACCAAGCTACGTATTCTTCGGGCTCTACAACATTGACGACAATGGGCATAAAACCGTGGGAGCGCCCACATAATTCAGCACATTGACCTCGATAAGTACCAGTCTTAGTCACTTTGGTCCAGGTTTCATTAATAAATCCAGGTATACCATCTTTCTTTACGGCCAATTCTGGCACCCACCATGAATGGATTACATCGTTGCCGGTAATAAGGAAGCGGACCTTGGTATTAACGGGTATAACGAGCGGCTCATCGACTTCCAGCAGATAATGTTCGCCTTTAGCATCATCATTATAGATTTCAGATTTATCTGTACGTAAATTACTGAAGAAGCTAACATTTTCACCCGCTTCATCAATATATTCGTATTTCCACTTCCACTGATAACCAGTCACCAAGATATCAAGCTCTGAATCCTCGAAATCATAGACATCAAGTAACGTAGTGGTCGCTGGAAAAGCAATAACGATAAGAATTAGAAAAGGAACAACTGTCCAAGCAATTTCTACCGATGTACTTTCGTGAAAATCTGCAGGCTCTGCTCCTTTAGACTTGCGGTGCGTCAACACCGAGTAAAGCATGACACCAAAAACCACAACGCCAATCCACACGCAAATCCAAAGAGCGATCATGTGTAAATCGTAAATCTTTGCCCCTATTTCGGTAACGCCTGGCGACAAATTCATTTGCCAGCGCTGAGCTTCTTCAGCCCACGTAACTGTACTCATCATTGTGAGTAGCAATAGGACAGGACTAAGCGCCAGCTTGGACAGCCGTTTCGCTTGTAAATGCATCTCCCGTGTCTCCATTATAAAAAGTTAAAATTATCTCAGCGCCATAGTCGTTTATTCAAGTACAACATATTGATAGAAGACATAAACCATTTCAAATAGAAAGGGACGCTTTCGACTAGCAATAGAGGCGAGAACTTACAATTCTTGTGCACAAGCTCATGAATGTAATAACGACTGATGTATAGCATTATCTTTCACTAAAAATATCAGGTTAAAGCCGCTGAGAGCGACAAAACGCGACAATTATACGCAGCTTTCACAGGACAGGCCACTAGTTGCCTCGTAAAAACCGAAAGATTCAAGTGATTCGATCAAAAACCGTACTTTTTGAAGTGCGTAATGCACAACCCTTTCGTTTTTTTAGTATTTCAAACAATGTTTACGTGATTTTATTGTAGTAAGTTCACACCATTATGGAACTTTTCTGGATAAAATACGTAGGATGGCTCTTTTCTCGACTTGCAAGGGGCCTCCTGATGAAGCAATCGCGCTTTGTGGTCTTGTTGAATTGAGACCGGGATAAGAAGCATATGGTCTTATTAACTGACGCGAACGGAGTTTTGGCAAAAGTGAATCGATGTCTTTTCCTGATCTCAAAGTTTCTCTAATTGACAAATTTAATCGTCGTGCTTTTTCAGTACTTCTTCCTAACTATCAAAGAGCTGAAGCTCACCGATTTGAACGATCTGATCAATCCCTTTCTTAAAGTGCTGCCCAAGATTCCAACGTGTATCGACTATTTCATTTTCAATTTGTCTTGAATCTAGCGAACCGCCAGAATTGTACTAGCCTTAAACAACGAAATTTGACTCAGGGAGAGAATTGAAACCGTCACCGTAGCGCTACTTCTGAGCGCACTGATGCCAGAATTAATTTCCCTACACACCCAATTCAGGAGAGATTTGTGCCCGTCATCACAATTCATGAAATGATTAAAAGAGCCAAAGCTCATGAACGGCAGCATCACAATTTAGCGACATTACTTGAACAGCACGTTGACTCTCACGACTGTTCACCGATCGTATTGCCGAAAAGCGGCGCTATAGAAAACTTAGTCAAGTTTGTGACGGCGTATATCGAACACGTGCCTAAATTTATCGAAGCCACTCAGAGTATCACGTCATCGGCAGGTATACTCGACCACACCGAACCCTTTATCGACTTGGCAGAAGCTTATTTTCTAAAACCTCCAAGTATCCTTGCCGGCCACTTTGGCTTGGATGAATTGATGTATGAAGCATACTTGGCTCATCGATTAATGGAGGAGGTCAACGATCGGTTTATGGTGCGCACTTCTGTTCCTTTGATACCAATGGACATGACAAAGTCTAATTTGATTATTCATACTTTAATCGGCGAACCCTTCGCGAACGAATTGGATGAAGCTGTTCACTATACAACTGAACAGGCAATGGCAAGAGAACACGTTTATGACAGTGAAGCCTTTAAGACTTATGTCAGAAAACATATCGACAACCAGTGGGAACCGGAAATAAAACACTGGCCTTGTCTCATCGATCATTTATCTGTCGACATCGATCTCAATGGTCTCGGCGTGTAGCTCCCTTATTTTTTTTGGGATCGAGAATGTTCACAATATGTACCTCATCTTCATGACCTAGCGATTCCTCCCCGGGTCGCGGTTGATTGACACGTGTCTCGATTTCAGCGGCTGAGATCTGTTGGGGACCATTTTCGGTCATTACATCCTGGTAGTTGCACCTAACACATTCGCGAACCTGCTGATCCTGGTCGTTCAGGTACATCAACAACTTATCCATCTCGGCGCATCTAGGACATACAGCCCCAGCGATAAATCGTTTGATGACATTGTTCGCACTCATTCAAGACCTCCTGCAGAGCTTATACCACTATGTCGTAACAAGGCTTCCGCGTTAGGCTCTCGACCTCTAAAGTTGACAAATAATTCCATTGGACTTTTCGAGCCCCCTTTTTCCAGTATTTCCGTCAAGAAACTATTCCCCGTATCAGCATTAAATATTCCCTCTTCTTCAAACCGAGAAAATGCATCTGCCGAGAGAATCTCGGCCCACTTGTAGCTGTAGTAACCAGCGGCATAACCACCGGCAAAAATGTGGCTAAAACTGTGCTGAAACCGATTGACGTCTGGAATTGGGTACACAGCAACTTGTTCCCGCACGGCATTCAAAACCGTTTGTATATTGCGAGGCGCCTTTTCGTCGTAAGTAAGATGCATCCGCAAATCAAACAGCGCGAATTCTAACTGCCTCATCATCTGCATGCCAGATTGAAAATTTTTCGCCGCCAGTAGTTTTTCTAACAAATCTTCAGGCAATGACTCACCCGTCTGATAATGTCCCGAAATCAGCGGGATAGCCTCCTTGTCCCAGCACCAGTTTTCTAAAAACTGGCTGGGCAACTCAACTGCGTCCCAGGCAACTCCGTTGATACCCGATACGGCTGCGCACTCGATTTGGGTCAACATATGATGCAAGCCGTGCCCGAATTCGTGAAAAAGGGTTGTAACTTCGGCGTGAGTGAGAAGGGCAGGAGCGTCGGCAGTTGCGGGACCAAAATTGCAGGTTAGAAAAGCGACTGGCAATTGCAGCTCTCCATTGGGCAACCTGCGACGCACTTTACAATCGGCCATCCAGGCTCCCCCGCGTTTGTGGTCTCGGGCAAATATATCTAGATAGAACTTTGCGATGACGGCTCCGTCTTTCGAAATATGAAAAAACCTGACATCTGGGTGCCAAGTTTCGGTAGATTCCTCCCTAATGTCGATATCGTAAAGACGCTTGACGACTGCAAACATACCTTCCAGCACTTTATCCACTGGAAAATAGCAACGCAGTTCTTCTTGTGAGATAGCATATTTGTGAAGGCGTAACTTTTCGCTATAATAGGGGATATCCCACGCACTCAATCCATCGACACCCTCACTGTGAGCGAACTGCGCTAGCTCTCGATAGTCTTGTTTGGCAACGGGTAAGCTCTGTTTGGCGAGATCAACCAAAAAGTTTTCTACGTGTTCGGGTGTTTCGGCCATTTTTGTCGCTACCGAGTACTCTGCGTAATTATCGAAACCCAGTAACTGAGCCAGCTCGTAACGCAATTTCAGAATTTCCTTCATTAAGCCGCTATTGTCCCAGGTTCCGCGGCAAGGCCCTTCATCAGACGCCCGCGTGTTAAACGCTGTATACATCTCCTCGCGCAACTCGGAACTCTCACAATATTGCATAAGAGGCAAATATGAAGGGATATCCAAACCGATCATGTAGCCATTCAAACCCTTCGCCTGTGCCGCTTGTCGATAACCTTGCAAAACGTTTTCGGGAATTCCTGATAACTGATGTTCGTCCGAGACATGTTTTGACCAACCATGCGTTGCATCCATCACATTGTTAGAAAACTGAGTCGATAACTCAGCCAAACGCTGCTTGATGGTTCCAAAGCGAGCTTGCTTCTCAGAATTAAGTGTAATGCCCGATAATTTGAAATCCCGTAGCGCGTTTTCTACTGCTTTCCGCTGCGCTGAACTGATTTGTTCGTCATCCACCGACAACGAGACCGCCTGGTACGCTTTGTATAACAGGCTATTTTGTCCCATTTCTGTAGAATACTCCGTGATTTTTGGGAGACAACTGTTATATACATCTCGCAGTGCATCGGAGTTTTTTACGCTGTTTAAATGGCTTACCGGACTCCATAGCTTTGTCAGCTCATCGTCCCACTCCTCCATTGACGAAAGGAATGAAGGCCCAACTACGACCCCCCCCTCCAGTAAACTAGCGATACGTCGTCGATTTTCCGTTAATACAAAATCGAGCGCGGGTTCTACGTGCTCGGGCTTGATCTCTGAAAAAGATGGCAGTGAAGAATCTTTCAGTAAGGGGTTAGACACCGGACTTAATACCTCTAATAATGGGAGTTAATACAAGGTTGACGGAAAACCTTAAGGGATCATGCACTCCAAGAGAATAGCAATCAAAGACAATGCAATAGCTGGGCGGATTACCGTAAAACTCCCTCATTGTATTACATCGATGATAGATTCCTCGCCTTAACTTGTTCAAATCGCTATAAGCGATTCGCACTTCTTACTGTCTGCAGTCACAAGAAAAAATCAATTAGCCTCCAAGTTTTTACACCCTACTATTCGTAACCGGGTATTCTCGATCGACGTAAATGCATAAAGCAGCTTCTTAAACGTATACAATACCACGATACGTTGAAATTAGTAGACGATACTCAGTGTCAACTTTCGCGCTCGATTTGCGAGGATGTGGCCCTAGAATCTACTTTTCTGGCTTCGTACTTTGTACTTTGTACGTTATCCAACAATTCAAATGTCATCTTTTCACTGGGATGCGATAAACTTAGGTATCGATACCTAGTAAAAGAAAGCTGATTCAAGCCATGGAATGTAAAACAGAGACAAGGTCATCATAAAATGAAGCATCGAATTTTAGTCGCAACAGCGACATTACTTATCTTCGCAATTCACACTTTCTCTCTTCGCGCGTCGGAATTCCCATTACCGGACAATCCACACATCATCGTTAATGGCCACGGACACATAGAGCAAGTCCCTGATAAGGCCATCCTCCGTTTCGAAGTTTCGGCAATTGCAGCTAACTTTTCGCTAGCTAAACAATCTGTCGACGAAATTATTTCACGAGCGATTAAAGCGGCCAAAAAAAATCACGTTGATGAAGATGACATCAACGCCTCGAAAATAAATGCTTCTCCCCAATATGATTGGCACGAGAAAACCCGAAGTTATAAAGGTGAACGCGTGAGTCGGCAAGTTGAAGTTCGACTTACGAATATTGAGCACTACAATAGTTTAGTAGAAGGGCTCTTGAAATCGGGTATTAGCCGCTTGCAACCAGTTGAGCTGGATTTTAGCGATCGAAAGTCGCTGGAAAGTAAAGCACTAATAATAGCACTGGACGACGCCAAGCGAAGAGCAAACACCATGGCTGAGCACTTAGGCACCAAGCTAAAAGGCATCTTCCAGATTGCACCATTGGAACACAACACTATGGTAAGCAGGATGGCGATGCGAGCTACAGCAGAAAGCAGTAGCGACAAAGCCCCGCTCAAACCCGGCAAACAAACAATACGACAACAAATCCGAGTCATTTATCTATTAGACAATTAAAATGCTAGTTTGCGTCAGCTAATCGGCCTCTAACTCGGCTCTTATCGCTTCGATGACGGCTTCAGTTCGCGGTCGAACTCCGCGCCACAGGTAGAACGACTCTGCTGCCTGCTCGACCAGCATACCCAAACCATCTGCAACCGCCCATGCTAAATTCTCTGCTCCCCAGCGCATAAAAGGCGTTGGCTTTGCGCTATACATCATATCGTAGCAACAACCGTCATCGCTGATAAGGTCGGAGGGAAGGGGAGGTAATTCACCAGCCAAGCTAGCACTTGTGCCATTTATTATCATATCAAATTGATTGGCTTCTAAAGCTTCGAAGCTACACGCCCGAACATCCCCCAAATCACTAAAACTATTCGCCAAAGCCTGTGCTGTGCTAACGGTCCGATTTACAATAACCAGATGACTTGGTTCCTGCTTGATAATCGGCTCCAAAACCCCCCTGATTGCTCCTCCCGCACCTAAGAGCAATACCCTGCGATTGGCGATTTTCCAACCAAGGTTTTGGCAAATATCCGTTACTAACCCGGCGCCGTCGGTATTGTCACCATAAACACTGCCATCGGCCTGCAGCTCTAGCGTATTGACGGCTCCGGCTCGGCGAGCGCGGTCACTTACATCGTCGGAAAAGTTAAAAGCTTCGAGCTTAAAAGGAACGGTAACATTAAGGCCTCTCCCGCCGTTGTTAAAGAAAGTCGTCGCTGCGCTTACGAATTTATCTCTGGCAACTTTGTGCGCTCGATAGCTCAGGTGCTGTCCGGTTTGTTGAGCAAACGCCATATGTATTTGCGGAGATTTGCTGTGGTTTATTGGATTGCCAAAAACAGCGTATTTATCAACCATAATATTTTTTCACTATATTTCATAATCAATAGCGCCAAATACATTTCAGCACAAGATGGTTACGGAAATTGATACTAATAGACTAGCCTCGTGGCGAGGCCTTGGGAACGTTAGTCGTCAATCCAATTTCGTCCAATTAGATATTTATTCGTTAGCTCTTGCTCCGGGCTGCCATCTTCAGCGGTCCACATATATTCCCACCGAGCAAGAGGTGGCAAAGACATTAGAATAGATTCGGTTCGGCCATTGGATTGCAGCCCAAAAATTGTTCCGCGATCCTGCACCAAATTGAACTCGACATAACGCCCACGGCGATATAGTTGAAAGTCTCGCTCCCGTTCACTATAGATCGACTCTTTTCTCTTGATGACAATAGGTTGGTAGGCTTGAATGAAGGAATCACCAACGGCGCGAACAAAATCAAAGCTGCGATCAAAACCACCGTCTTTGTCAGACAACGTGAGGTCGTCAAAAAACAACCCTCCTACGCCACGGGGTTCCTGACGGTGAGGTAAATAAAAATACTCGTCACACCACTTTTTGTAACGGCTATACAAACCATCACCAAACGGTTTACAAGTATCAAAAGCCGTTTGATGCCAAAATCTGCAGTCTTCTTCAAATCCGTAATACGGCGTCAAATCATACCCACCCCCGAACCACCAAACTGGAGCTTCGCCTTCTTTTTCTGCGACAAACATACGTACGTTGGCGTGACTGGTTGGAACATAAGGATTCTTGGGGTGCATTACTAAAGACACTCCCATGGCTTGAAAGCTTCGGCCCGCTAATTCTGGGCGAGACTGTGTAGCTGAGGGTGGCATTTTGGAGCCAAAAACATGAGAAAAGTTGACACCACCTTTCTCAAAAACAGCGCCGTTGGTAATCACACGAGAACGACCTCCTCCACCTTCGGGTCGTTTCCAGGAATCCTCGACAAAGCTGGCCCGGCCATCTTCACGCTGCAAGGTGTCGCAAATATTGTCTTGTAGCTGTAAAAAGTATTCTTTGACTTGGTCTATGTTTTGGATTTCCATACGCTGACGCCACTCCTCGTTACTATGCAGTCTCGATTATATCGTTTTTAGTAAACCTTTTTGGGAGGTTTTATGCGACCATCGCAAAAAATAGTTATTTTTTTGATTTGCATTGGCAAATGGGTACGATTTTCCCGATTGAAGCTTTCTATATTAGGAGGCCGAACGTAAAACTTCATCAGACCTTAGATCGCGAATTTCGGTAGGCTTTTTTGACGCCCCTAGGCTACCGCTTACTATATAGTCTAGGTATTTACCCATCCGACGACGCAGCTGCCAAGACCAAAGCGGAGGAGGTGAACCACTTATATTTGCCGAAGTTGACACTATCGGCCCACCAAAACTTGCACACAGGCGAGCAACAACGGGGTGAGCACTTACCCTCAGTGCAACGGTATTATGATTACCTCTGACGAGATCGTGCGCAAATCCATTATGTGTCACAACCCAAGTCGTCGGCCCCGGCCATGTAGCACGCAACTTGTTCATCGCGAAAACATCGACGTCCTCGAGATAGGGCGCAAATTGATTGATCGAGCTCGCTACCAGAATGAGCCCTTTGCTCCGACTGCGGGCTTTTATCGATAATAGGCGAAGCAGGGCTGTCTCATTATGCGGGTCGCAACCTAATCCCCAGACTGCCTCTGTCGGATAAGCGATGACACCACCTACACGAAGTGTGTCGACGGCCAATTTGATAGCCAAACGTTCGCGAATAATTGGCCTTCCCGCCATAATCTGCATTGAATTCCGAAAAAGGGACTAGCCTTTCAGCTTTTCCTGCAAAGCTAGGTCTTTAGCGATCACAACTTGTGCACTGGCTTCACGTTCTTCAATCAGTTTTTGGTGAAGAGACGCATCGGAAACGCCAAATATCTGAACCGCCAAGTACGCGGCGTTTTTTGCACCAGCTTTCCCAATAGCAACAGTAGCAACCGGAATGCCGCCCGGCATTTGCACCGTTGATAGCAAAGCATCCAAGCCGTCTAAAGAAGCATTAATCGGCACCCCTATAACTGGTTTCAATGTTGCAGCAGCTACCGCACCAGCCAGATGCGCAGCCATTCCGGCAGCGCAAATGAAGGCACCGCAGCCACGCTCATCGGCACTCACAACGTAGTCGTGAGTCACTTTCGGCGTTCGGTGTGCAGACGTCACTTTAACTTCGAATTCAATATCGAATGTTTTTAACACAGCAAAAGCTGGCTCCATCTGAGGCAAATCAGAATCGGAGCCCATCAATATTGCAACAAATGGATTTGTCATGATAATTCCTTCACTTGGCAAGCGCGGTTAAAACCTGACAGGCTAGTTGCGTACTCATCTACGCAGTGCACATGTCTTAGAATCCCGCAAAGGCGCGAAAATTAACGAACCTTTGCGATGATTGCAAGAACAATTGGCTCAAAAGGATCGGATTTTGTATAAAGACAATCAACTAAACCCTGCGGATGTCACATTACAACCGTAAAAACTATATCAAACCTTACCAAACGATCTCCGGAGGAAGAAGCTGTGAAGCACCAAATCGTCAATTTAAACAACGAAAATCTATTTCCGTTTAGAGTAAAAAGGAAGGGTAAATAATGTTCTTATTCATAGGCTTATATTTTTTCTTTAGTGAAAAAAAGTCGTAAATACAGCCCTTCATGATTTTCGATCACACCTTTGATTTCCAAAATTGTCAACGTTGCAAGCAACTCTGATGTGTCCCACCGACTAGTCTGCTGAAGCAAATCTAGAGAAGCGGAGTCGAAGCCCAAAATATCTAATAGTTGATTTTCACGATCGCTTAAGTCTGGACTCTTTTTATCAGTTCCGGGCGAGATAGTACTCACTACTTGCGGCAACAACCACCCACCCAGTTCTTCGATAACATCATCAATGGTTTCAACAAGTTTTGCTCCTTGTCGAATAAGCGCATTGCAGCCTTTCCCACCGGGGTTATGAATGGAGCTCGGAATAGCCAAAACTTCTCGATTTTGCTCCAACGCCATCCGCGCTGTAATTAGTGAGCCACTCTGCAACGCCGCCTCCACCACCAAAACAGCCAAACTCAAACCGCTAATTATGCGGTTTCGACGGGGGAAATTATGCGGCCTCGGAGGAGTTTCCAGCGCAAATTCTGATATTAATAAGCCATTTTGAACGATTTTTTCGGCCAAATCGTGATGTCGAGCGGGGTACACAAGATCCACCCCAGTACCGAGCACTGCAAGCGTGGCTCCTTCCACCTCAAGTGCACCTATATGGCTCTGGGCGTCTACGCCAAGCGCTAGGCCACTGGTTATGGTAAAGCCGTTGCTGGCCAATTCCCGAGAAAAACGTATTGCATTTTCCATTCCCTGCCGCGAGGTTCTTCTGCTACCCACCATTGCAATTTGCGGATTATCGAGAATATTGATGTTTCCGCGCGCATATAAAAAAGGCGGAGGGTCGCTAATTTGCTTGAGTAACTCTGGATACTCTCTACTCGACAGCGTAATCAGTTGAATGTGTTTTTGCTGCAAAATCTGCCAGTCTTTTTCTACTCGCTGGTTAAGGGCAGTATTCGCTGTCGCGGAATATCGCCTTAATGAGCTTTGGACGCCTAGAGGAACCCCGAGATCAGTCATGGTGCTGGGGCTTAGGTGAAAAATTTCCTGTGGGTCGTCTATCTCTGTCATCAGGCGAGATAACATGCGATCGGAAAGTTGAGGGGTTCTATGTAACGCTAGACAAGCGCGAGTACTTTCATTTTGCATAGATCATCCTTGATCTTGTGGTGTTTTTTGATTTACACAGCTGTTATCACACCTACGATAACACGACTTTACGCTTAGGGATTCTGAACTCTATCCATCACCGATAATGATCGGGTAGCTTTTAGCACCAGCGCGTAGCTTACTTTTTCGAAAGTCCGGAATACCATCAAGAATCCGGCTCGTGAATCGGGAACTTTCACCACTTCATTTGTAATCGGGTCTCGAACTCGTTCACCAACTCGGTTGATTGCTAACACATGGCCAACGTTTAAGCCGTCGCGCGCTCCTTTGTTGAGAACAACCGTATCCATACTGCCAATCTGCGTTACACCACCCTCAACAGCGACAATAAAGCCGTCAATATCCGTCGTTGGTGTGTCTGGATAGAAATTTGTATTAATTCGTCTTTCTTCGTCCGGCAGCAGCCTGTCGCCTCGACGAACTTCCTGGGTGGTTTGATTGAGCGCCAGATTGGCAATATCGTTTTCGAAATCTATCACTTTTGCATTCGCAATCGCTAACGCCTGATACCCCAAGAGCTCGTTGGTTTCAGGATCAAGAAAGGCTTGACCTTGCCGGAAGACCCCAAAGGCCTCTTGATTCTCCTCGAAAACTCCGCGAGCAAACAATTCGTCGCCAGCGCCACTGACAATATGCCCCGCTTTTCCTGCCAGAATATACGGCGCTGAATTCAATTCTTCCTCGTCCACAATTCTACTTTCTGTCAAAAATGGCGCAATAGCGTCTAGCGGTATCGCTGGTATGGCCAAATCAAGATCGGAAATCCTGACTTTCGGACTGAGCTTTACATTTTTATTGCGACTGACTACTAGCCTTGGCTGACCATTGATGTAGACCAAGTTGAGTAGATCGCCAGGATATATTAAGTGCGGATTGTCGAGTTGCGGATTATTGTGCCATATTTCAGGCCACTTCCACGGGCTCTCCAGAAACAAACCAGAAATGCGCCATAAAGTATCGCCTTTTTTCACCACGTAACTTTCCGGATGGTTTGCCTTCAAGGCTAAAGTGTCGCCGGCCTGCAATGTCCCGCTGTTTACTGCCAAAAGTATCGGAAGAAAAAGAATTCGAACGAATCCCAGTACTGTTCTATTGCCAAATAGGGCATTTTTCATAATGTCATTCCTTTCTTCGGAACTATTCTAAATTTAAATATCGGTGATTTGTGCAAATAAAAATAGACTATTTACAGTTTTGAGTCGGTACCCACTAGTTAAAATTATTCAGCAACCTGTATACTATAGCAGCAAACTGGACAGCTAACCGCGATTTATATGCGAGATTAGAAATCAATATCTTCTTTCTGATCATAATGTTAGCAGTAATACTTAGATTCATACTAGAAGTTCGTCACAACTCCCATGACTATTTTAAACATACTAGAATTTCCTGACCATCGACTACGCAATGTTGCCAAGCCCGTAGCAGAGGTCAATGACACAATCCGAGCACTGGCTGATGACATGCTAGAAACCATGTATGACGCTCCGGGAATAGGCCTTGCAGCAACCCAGGTCAATGTGCACAAGCGCATTGTCGTGATAGACATCAGCGAAAATCACGATAATCCACAGCTGTTCATTAATCCAGAAATCACCATATGCGACGGGCCTCTCCACGAATATGATGAGGGATGTTTGTCTGTCCCCGGGTTTTATGAAACGGTCACCCGACCAGAAAGAGTGTCAGTGAAAGCCCTGGATCGAAATGGAATAGCTTTCGAAACACTTGCAGAGGGGTTATTGGCCACGTGCATACAACACGAAGTTGACCACCTAAACGGAAAATTATTTGTCGATTATTTGTCGGCCCTTAAACGTACCAGAATTCGAAAAAAACTAGAAAAGCAGCATAAAGAAAATGCCTAGCTTTTAATCGGCTGTTAACCCCGTAGCTCTCACCATCAGTAAAAGGCACTACACCGATGAGCCAAGCTTTACCTCTTAGGATTATTTTTGCGGGCACACCCGAATTTGCGGCAATTCATCTGCGTGGACTTCTCGATAGCGCCGACTTCCAACATGAAATCGTTGCGGTTTACAGTCAGCCAGATCGACCCTCGGGCAGAGGCAAAAAACTCAAGCCCAGCCCGGTAAAACAAGTTGCCCTCGATCACAATATCTCCGTTTTCCAGCCCGTAAACTTCAAAAATACTCACGACCAACAGGAATTAGCCAATCTTAAAGCTGATTTAATGATTGTGGTCGCTTATGGGCTTTTGTTGCCGCCGGTGATACTCGGCACGCCAAAATATGGGTGCGTTAACGTACACGCATCGCTTTTACCGCGATGGAGGGGAGCTGCACCCATACAAAGAGCGATCGAGGCCGGTGATGTAGAGACGGGTGTCACCATAATGCAAATGGATGCTGGTTTGGACACAGGTGATATGCTTCTGAAGGTTAATTGCCCGATAAGCGCAACCGATACTGGCGGCACTATACATGACACTTTGGCGACCATTGGGTTGCCTGCACTTGTCCAAACTGTCAACCTCATAGCAAAGAACTCAATCGATCCGATCAAACAAGACGACACTCTCAGTTGCTACGCGGCGAAGATATCTAAAGG
>JBLHNZ010000043.1:0-14675 GCA_047623245.1 Oceanicoccus sp.
TTGACGATCAGGTCTATTCGAATATTCCTACCGGAAACATCGACTTTATCGATAGATAACAGCTCGTATTGACCGGTGCTTTTTAACCGGTGCTTTGGTTCTTATAAGTCGGTTTTTATTTACATCAGTATTCCCCCAGACTGAATTGTTATACAGAACCAAAAAAACTGAGGGCGAGGACAGAACACTATTACTCATCATTCTGACAGCATTGTAAATGTGTCTCATTGTTCTAGCGCAAAACGTTCTAGCGAAAAATGTTCTAGCGCGAAACGTCCCACAGAAAATAGCGCTGCACCAATGCAATGGCGTTTGAACTCGAACCGAGGCAACTAGAATAGTGTTCCCGCACCAGCGCAGCAGCCATTGTCGGCAGCACGCTGTAATTATGAATGCTGGGCGCAGGTAACACTCTATGCGGCATCACAATTACAATCACCTACTGTATTTCTGGACTGTTGCCCGAGAAGGCAGTGTCGCCAAGGTAACCCAGATACTTCACCTCACACCACAAACCATCAGCGGCCAGCCGAAACTACTTGAGTAGTCAGTCGAGAAGCACTTTTCAACAGTTTCGGTTGCGGTTTGGCAATGACCGAAACAGGTCATATGGTTTACCCGCATATAGATGAACTATTCACTCTGGGTGCAGAGCTCACATCGCGGGTAAAAACAGGTAGTGTTGTTGTGCCTTTCCCGTCCCGGAGGCGATCAGTGTCGAGGTGGAGAAAATGTATAAGTGTCAGCGTATCGGACCGAATCTGCCTGTGGGAGAAAATTACTACGCCATTTCGCCGGAGCGCAAACTAAAGCACCCTGCAGTGCTGAAAATTATCGAACATAGTGAGAAGTGGTCGTCGAGTTGACGCTTGCCCTTCAAGGTATAAGCACGCCTAAAATATCGAGTGCGCTGAAATATTTGCGGGGTTTTAGTTACGCCATATTTTTTCATTAGTCGTTCCAGCTCCCCGTTTTCAAAAACTGTTCTTAAGTCTGTATCAAATGTATCTGCCAGTTTCTGGGCGCGAGAATTTTAGTAAACGAAACCTCTAAGTTTTCGGTATGAAATGACTTCAAAACAAATTGATCTGCTAGATCTTCCATTTTTGTTAATGTTAACAAAAGAACGCGAAGGTCATCAGCATGATATTTAATACGTTTTAAGTTTAATATTCCTATTGCCTGAACATTACTGTTCAAAGGTTCTAGCTTGATATTGGAAGGTAGCCATGCAGAGAAATCGTAACCTCTGATGATTCCAACTTTGCCGTTGGCGTTTTCAATTTCATCAATGGAGGCTTCCTTCAGGTAAACTAATACACAAGAAGAAAAGTTCAATCGCGATGTAGAATAAGTGAACTCTTTACTTCTTTCAGCTGAATGACACACAGCTACCGCACCATCGACCCTGTTGCTCTCTACCAGCAGAAGGCAACGGTCAAACTGAGCTGAACGGTGCCTCACTTCTATACCTTCTGTCTGATAAACCGCTCTTAATAAATCTCAAAATAACTTGTGCCATCTCTTTGGGACAAACCAGGTAGCTTCATTGAACAAAGCGATATTGTTTCCGCAGAAACACTGGGGAAGATAAATACTTTCAAAATTACCGGCAACTCTTTCATACCGTCCTCCCGCATTACAGTCTTTAACACTTCAGAATCTGATGAATGGTTACTTTTGAATCCTAGGCACCAAAAACATAGAAAAATCAGGTCCTGGCACTTGCCATCGTCGCGAGCTGCACTCGCAGTTGCGCATGATTTTCTCGCCCGAGACGCAAAAGAGTATAGAAAAAGAATGCGATCAGGGCCAGGCTAGTCGTCATCACGAGGGTAAACCAACCCAATGACTGCAAAATATTGTCATTAACACTTCCCGGTATCGAGCCAGGTCTTATTCCGGCCAAATCGATAACAATACCCGCTAACAAAGCTCCCACCCCTGTGGTCGCCTTTTGAACAAACGCGCCCGCTGCAAATACCACCCCTTCCTGGCGCTTACCGGTTGCTACTTCTTGCTCATCGAGAATATCAGCTGCGATGGAGACCCCTAGAACCTGCATACTGACAATCATAAAAACACCTATGCCCGAGTTTATTAAAAGCAGCGGATAAATTATAGGGTGACCATTATCAGGCAGGAAGCCCAGCAAGCGGCTACCCAGAAACCAAAGCCCGTTTATTGCTAATGCCAAGCTGGATGCAGCAAGTAAATGGGATTTGTCGAAGCGTTTACCCAGACGATGAAGTAGTGCAAATACTGCGAGAGTGGCGATTGCCGTGGGAATAATCATCCCTGCCAACTGCTCGGCACTAAACTCCCAAAAATAAGTTCCCAGATACAGTGATAGCGTTGTATAGACACCGGCGCTCATACCGAAAGACAAATTAGCTCCCACCGACAATCGGAAATTGCGGTTTTTGAACACTAATCGTAGATCGTTAATCGGATCACGCCACGAAAATTTTTGTCCGGCGCTGGCCTTTGGCAGCCTCGGAATAACGCTGCGTGTACCTACTACGCAAACAACGACTGTTACCCCAGCTACAAGTGCTGAAAGCAAGCCATAGTGCCAGTAGTTGTCGGCAACCAATCGTCCGTCAAGACCCTCTTTCTCACCAAAAAAAAGCAAAAATGCGATTGCCGGCAACGCCATACCCGCGAGCCAGCCCATGGTGACTCTAGCTTTCGCAATAACGGTTCGTTCATCGTAGTCGGTCGACAGCTCAGCTCCCATCGCGCTATATGGAATGAAATATATCGTTAAAAAGGTCCGTAAAAGAATCGATACGCCCAGTAACCAGATAAATATGCCCATTTGCCCCATTTGCTCAGGCGGAGCGAAAAGGGCCATGAACAGCAGCGCGGTGGGCATGCCTCCGGCTACCAACAACGGGTGACGCCGACCCCAGCGCGAACGAAAACTATCCGACCAACTACCGACTACTGGGTCTGATATCGCATCCCAAGACAACGCCAAGAACATCGCAAGCCCAGTTAATGTCCCACTTAAACCCTGTATTTGGGTGTAGTAAAATACGACAAAGTTAATGAATGCAGCGTCTTTCACGGCGAACGGGACATTGCCAATCGCGTAGGTCCATTTCTCCTTGGCAGACAAAATACTGATGAGGAATTACTCCTGAATGATTATTTATGCTCTGATTGAATCTCGGAATTCAAAGTGGTTTTTAGTGGGTTACCAACCAAGGAGGATGGGTGCTGACTTTTTTGAGTCCCTAGTTCGCTAATTTGTGACTCGAGGCCATCAAATTCGAGATCCTTTGATTAATAAGACTATATATGCACGCAAGCAAATTTAATGCCTTTATTTATGCCTGTCAACAATAATATAATTTTCACCTGCTGAGCGCCCGAAGCCTTTCTCAACCCTCTATCGTTAAATTGAGCCCATCGATTATAGGCTTATGGTAGACGTGAGTAGCCATATTGTCAGAGTTGGAATACGGGGAGAAAGCGTCGGCCAAAACCCCGTTTCTAACCTCTCACAGTCAATAGGATTTTTCCTCGTTAGTTATTTGGTCCAGAGAAGTATTTATTCTCTAGTAGCGCTTTTTTGAAACACTATTTATTATTATTTTTGGTTCTTCTTTCCCCAGTTCGCATAATAGAAATCCTTAACGAAAATCAAATTTTTCAAACTCAATCAACAGCTAGTGACTGTACTGGGATCGAAAACGATCGGCCGGTTGTGCTGCCCATAATCAAATAGTCCTACTGCTCTTCCGTTCTCGCAAATTGAACAACATGTCGACCAACATATTTGCATGCGTTTCAACAACACTGTCCTCCCGAGACTCCACGCCAAACAACAAACGGCATTCCGGCTCGAAGGAAAAAATCGTTGCGCTGGCGCTAGTCATTATGTAATACCAGTGTACAAAAGATTTATCGTCTATACCGAGGCTAATACCAACAAGCTCTCTCATTGTTTGCGCGGCGGCTTTGATCTTAGTATCAACCAAATACCTTATGCGCCAGGTATCTTGAGAAGCTTCCTGCGCCATCATCCGACTTACCTCGGGGTGTTTAGCGTGAAAGCGCACATGAAAACGCACGAGAAAAGCCAGCCTTTCGTGTTCTGACAATTCTTCGGCAATATCTCTTCGTCGCTCAAACTCCGATCCCATCAGACCGAAAACTTCGTCGGCAACTGCTCGCCACAGAGACTGCTTGTCAGTGAAATGATAATTCAGCAACCCGCGCTGAACATCCGCTGCATTTTCGATATCACGTATCGTCATACCGTCGTAACCCTGCTCTGAAAAGATGAGCGTTGCAGCGGCAATCAATTTAGAGCGAGTAATTTCGGTGCGCTCTTGTTTTTTTCGAGAAGGCTTGCCGGCTTTTTTTAGGGGATTTTTGGCTTTTTCCGGCATCATTTTGGTGTCCTGAAGAATAGGGTTTTGCCAGCCATTGTAAGTCATTAAACAAGACATCGACATAAATTAAAAATTAGCATCAATGCAAATTAAATAGAATTAAATTTGCTTTAGTACATATTTAATAGCTATGATTGGCAAAATGGCTCCCTTCATGACCATTAAATACGATGATTCAAGCCTCTCTCATGCTTTGAATGTCTTGTAGCAGAACGTGCACTGAGCGATAAAACTTAACCGGGCGCCAGCGAAAAACGCCTTTTATTAACCAGGGGATAAAAATAAATGTTCAGAATTAAGAAATTACATGCAGCCCTAGCCGGCTCAATACTCGCTACGACCAGCTGTATCGTCTTCGCCCAAGACAAAAACCGTCTAGTCATTGAAGAAGTCTTCGTCACTGCCGAAAAACGTGATTCTTCGGTCCAGGATACGGCCATCGCCATTACCGCATTTAATAGCGAAACCATGGACGATTTAGGCGTAGCAGGCGCAGCCGATATCGCTAACTACACTCCGGGTATGACTTATAACGGCAGCCCCAACCGAATTTTCATTCGAGGTGTGGGTCGCGTCGATAACTCACTTGGTTCCGAGCCGGGAGTGGCAATATATAAGGACGGAATTTATACCAACGAAGCGACCGCTGTTTCCGATAACTCATTTTTTGTAGATCGCATAGAAATTTTACGCGGGCCGCAGGGAACTCTATACGGTCGCAATGCCATTGGCGGTGCCGCCAGTATTGTATCAAAACGGCCTACCGACGAATTTGAGGGTGAAATAAGAGTAGGCGCGTCCAGTTTTGGTGGCCAAGTGATTGGTTTGTCGGCGTCGGGACCGATTACCGATAACGTAGGATTTCGTATCGCTGCGGAAAAGACCGGCAACGACGGATGGGTTAAAAACATCTCAGGAGCGGGAAATCAAAACGACAGTGATTTTCGTCGAGTTGAAGCGCAATTCGAATGGGACATCTCCGATGACATCAATGTGTGGGTCTCGTATAGCAAGTCAGATGTCGATAGCAATATGAACGGAGTAGTATCGTTAGACCCGTACAACACAACTAGCCCCGTCGGCCCAGTAGGCGATTTTGGCTCTGATTTTCAGCAGCTAGTCCCCAATGCTACACTTGGCTATGACACCCTTCGCCCTAGTGTAAAAGACATTCACACCACAAATAAGAATGAATCAGGCTATATAAAAACGCCTGCCGACTCTGTTACCGCCCATATGAGCTGGGATACAGAATCATGGCAGTTTAAGTACATTTATGGGACCAGCAGCTACGAATACGAATTTCTGAATGATCGCGATGGTACTGACCGACAAGATATTCAATATCTTAATTACATAGCCCAATTCGAAGACTATGACCAACACGAATTTCAAGCAATATCCCATTTGGGTGGAGACGTAGAGTTCATATTGGGACTGTTTAAGTACCACGACGAAAACGAACAGCCCTACGATTTATATTCACCGACTAATCCTGTGCTAAAAAACCCCGTATTTATGGACTTTTCAGGCACGGTGTGCGGCTGTATTATCGACAGTCCCCCAAACCCACAAGGACTTTATTATCATCAGCTCGGCGACCTTGAAACTGATTCAGAAGCGGTTTACGGCCAAATGGACTACCAAATAAACGAAGCATGGAATCTTGCTGTTGGTTTACGGTATTCGAAAGATGAAAAAACAGGCTACGAAGAACAGCGAATCATTTTTGACGGTCAGGGAACCTATGCCTACATAGCAGGGCTTGTCGGTTTGCAGTGGTATAACGCTGCCGGTCCGCAGGCGCGCGTAGCATGGGATTTTAACAACGGCACTGTATCTGCCACTCACAAAGACGACTGGAACTCTTTCGACGGATCGATTAGCGTCGACTATCAACCTAATGATGACTCGCTCTATTACGCAAAAGTTGCAACGGGATACAAGTCAGGAGGCTTCCGATTGGGAAGTATGCAAGCCGATCAAGGTGTCGAGCCTGAAACATTGTTGGCTTACGAAGTGGGTATAAAGCAAACCATTAATGACGTTATTCAAATTAATGTAGCCGCATATTTTTACGACTACCAAGATATGCAAGTACCTGTCGCAGCCGTTATTAACGGGGTGAACAATACCTTGTTCCTGAATGCGAAAGAAGCCGAACAGCTTGGCCTGGAAATCGACGCTCAGTGGTTAGTCAACGAAAATTTAACGTTCTTCTCAACCTATTCTTATATGGATACTGAAATAGGCACCATGGGTGTGCCGGTTATCGACACCACTGATTCCATGCCGGAAGCATCTTTATTGAAAGGTAACGAATTACTGAAGGCTCCGCCGCACAAGTTTACTCTTAATACTCAATACACTTGGTATCTAAACAATAACGCAAGCATTGGTGCAGTAGCATCTTATGTGTATGTTGATTCGCAATGGTCAACAATATTTAATATTGACGAACTGGAAGTTCCCTCGACCAATCGTGTCGATTTCCGCGTGACTTACAGAGGTCCCGAAGACAAATTACGTGTCAGTGCTTTTGTACGCAACGCTACAGATGAAGATATTATTGAAAGTATTAGTCGCTCAAGCCCCTATTTTAATAACGCGCGCTCGGCTTCCACACAACCACCTCGTTGGAGCGGCATCGAGGTTAACTATCGGTTCTAACACAACTCAATAGTTTCTATAGTATGAGTCGGCTTGATGAAGATCTTGCCGACTTTTTTTTCGACAAAAAGCCAAAAATCAATAGCCAAAGAATCAGCAACATCACTCAGTGAGCAGCCCTAAGCAATTCTCCTGTCCTATACCGATAAAGCAGACCATCATACTTAAACTTGTTTATGCTGGGCCCTCCTCACGTAGACTCAACTGCTGAGTGAACAGCTAGGCATCACCATGAAGCTTGCCCTTGGCCTCACTTTTTGACCCGCGGCTTAGGGTTGGAAACAGAATATCAAAGCGAAAAACTAGCTCGTTTATATTAGCTGCCGCCCGCCTTTGCCAAGAGAGCGGTTGCGGTTCTGCGAATTTTTGGGTTAGAGTGCCAAGGAAAAGACGTTTATCTCGCCCGAACCGTTCTACGTTTTAATCATATTCATGGTGAGATGTGGTGGTATCGTATGAGACCATAAGGTAATGATGCCCAAAGTTAGTGCCAACCTTTGTCAAAATTTTGCAGACAAAGCAGGAACCTTTGGGTGACCAATAGCCCTAAATGAGGGCTTCATCAAGACTAATCGGCAGTTACCTTATCTTTTGCGGGAAATCTACGCGACACGGCAGATCGGGATGGTTGCGAGTTGAATGCACTAATGACGAAAAAGCGAGACGAAAATAAAGCGGAATGACCGCACTCATGCATCAAATCGATGCCTGCGTGACCGGGCACTAAAAAATCAGATCGATCGTATTTTATTCAAATTTTCAGGAGAGATTCATGCCAAGCGTATCTATCAAGGACAAAGTCGTTTTAGTTTCCGGCTCAAATCGGGGCATCGGTAAGAGTTTTGTGATGCAAGCATTAGAAATGGGTGCAATAAAAGTCTACGCCACCGCCAGAGACGAATCCACATTGGCAGGCTTTGCTGCGCTAAATGACGCCAGACTGGTCCCCCTAACACTGGATGTAACGAATCAGGAACAAGTTGATGCTGCAGCCGCAGCTGCAGCTGATGTCGAAATCCTCATCAACAACTCTGGGGTCGATGCCGGCGGCCCCATTATTGGCAATCTCGATGAATCCAGTAAGCGACTGGAAATGGATGTAAACTATTTCGGCATTGCGAAGATGTGTGTGGCCTTTGCTCCCATACTCAAAGCCAACGGTGGCGGCGCCATTGTGAATATTCTTTCGGTCGCAGCACTAAACAACTTCGCCTTCGCACCTGGATATTCAGCATCAAAAGCAGCTGCACGCTCCCTAACACAGGCCTTGCGTACAGAACTCGGCCCTCAAAATACTCTGGTATCCGGCGTATTTCCCGGACCGATCGATACCGAAATGGCTAAAAATGTGCCCATCGCGAAAGAATCACCTGATGCGGTTGCTATCCATGTGTTTGAAGGTATTGCACAGGGACATGAAGACATATTCCCAGACCCGTTTTCAGTTGAATTTGCCAAACAGATGAAATCCGATGCCAAAGCGGTAGAGAAAGCAGACGCAGCGAGATTTAAGTCTTTTTGGGAGCATCGCGGGTAGCTAGAAACGGTTCCTCGCCGCGAGTTCGTGTAACTCTTGAGGGTATCGACACGTTAACTTTTTGAAGCCAGAGAATCATTGTCTCAAACGTTAGGAAAAGAATCGCTTGCCCGCGCTTTTTTTCCGACGCCGGTGAACCAAAACTCAACTTTATCCCTCTTGTGCTCGACGGCTCGCCACAAGTAATATTGAACACCATTTGTCTTGAATAAGACCTCATCTAAATACCCAGTGTCACTAGATTGGCCGCGACTTGTCTTTAGCGTGCTGTAATATGGTTAACCGAACTTTAGGGAACACTTCCTTATCTTTTCGCATGCGACTGCTACGCCTCTGACATCGGAACTCGATAACACTCAGCTCAATGAATCGCGCATAATCTTAAGCGGTGCTTCACGTAAAAACTGCTTATTGGCTCCATATAATGCCGCCGGTAAGTTACTTAACTCCCTAGCCAAGCTTAAAGCCTCGACTAACAATTGATCAGCGTCCATCACTTGATCAAGGAAGCCGGCTGTAACCGCTTCCGCTGGACTGAACTTTCGAGACTGGACCGCTGCCATCGTTTGATAGTTGGCGGCCACGTGGGCTCTGATCAAAGACATCAACACAGGGTTAAAAGACATGCCAATGGCAGTTTCAGGCAAGTTCACTTTATAGTCGCCATTACTGCCCAAACGGTTGTCGGACACCAGCAATATAAACGCACCCATACCAAAGGCGTGTCCCGCGCACACCGAAATAAGAGGCAATGGTAGCGCGTACAATCGAGTAATGAGCGCCATGCCTCGACTGACTAGCCTCGACGCTTCATCTTTGCCTTTGGCTAACTCCTTAAGGTCAAATCCCGCTGAAAACATCCCCTCTCTACCCTGCAAGATCACAGCACTAGCTTCACCTTCCGCCCGGTCGAGAAGTTCATTCAGACTGTCGATAAAACCATGGTTCACCGCGTTGGCTTTACCATCATCAATGGAAATGACTGCAATGCTGTCTTTTAGTTGGTATTCCATCTTTAGTCTCGTTGTTTATTGTAGGGCCAGTTGTCCAACAGGACATACTGACAGTGCTTTGTTCGATATTTGCATGGCTATCTGGATACAAGTGTATGCGATTCACCATATTACCCGATAGCCATGTTTAACATACTGACACTTTAGCAACTTGCAGCGCAATAGTCTTCCCTCGCTCAGCGGACGCAGAGATGACCGAACGTATAGCTACCCTTTCTTGCGTAGTGAGAGGCCCAGACCAGTAAGGCCAAGTCCTAGTAGCGCCAAGCTACCAGACTCTGGAACGGAAGTTACACTTACGTTATCAATTCCGCCGTAATTAGGCCCACTGTATCTAAAATCAATCCTGGCCTCGTGTATACCCATTAACGACGGTGCGTAACTCCCCTTATTTACGCTGATTTGCTGTGTTCGTGAGCCATCCACATACCCTTCAAGCCAGATACCGTTTAACGACTCAGCCAGTAGGTCAAATCCTAGTAAGTCGAAAAGGCCACCATCGACTTTGGTCATGCGCAGTATGGCGTTACCCGGATTACCGTCACCAGTAACAACAGCTTCATCGTGCCAATCTAAGATACCGTCGGTGTCTAGACCGTCTCCAAAATGTGACTCAGTTGCGACGGGGTTTCCTCCAATCAGCTCAAATTTGTATCCACTCTCGATGTAAGGGCTCGCAGTTTTGCCTGCAACGTTGTCGAATGTTATTAAACCAGCGGATGCAAAGCTCGGCATCATTGCTACTGTAGCCAGCGCAATAAGTTTTTTCATTTTCATGTTAGATCCTTTAAGTATTTATCGAAACTTACCTGTATAGCCAAATTCCGGCTTAGCAACTGCCTATGCAGCGGCTTTACGCTCTATAGCAATAACTGTACCTAAATATATTATCCTGTTTATTAGAGCTCATAAGATACGTTAGACAGAGTACTGAAAAGCTGTTGTTTTTCCTACATTCAAAGACTCTCTTGTTAGACATTCCGTGACTAAAGGCAAGCTTTTCGACGTTGGCAGCAGAGTACCGGCACTTTCTCTCTAACAAGAAAAATGCAAAAAATAACACTCCAAACCGCCAAAAAACTCCACCATTATTCCCTCACACCAGACCCAAATCCAGCGTATGATTTATCCAATTTTTGCAAAATGAAAATGCAAAATGATAAATTTTTGCAGAGTGAAAACGGTTTACCCTATGCCGCAGCAACGAGAACCTCGATAAACATGCACGAAACTTAGCTGGTATGTTTAGGCCTTTGGTTTGATATCAATATTTTTTCAACACGGACAACACTACCCACCTTCGGTGGGCACACCAACGTACACGATGATAACTGAGGTAAAATTCCGTCGACAGTCTAACGTTTTTTTACGCCGCTCGTAAAAAATGTCAGGGGTTAGCCCCTCTACTTCATCAGAAGCAGACTCGTTATTACTATGTTGACAAGGCTTTAATCGGCGTGGGATTTACGCCGCGCAAAAGTTACCGCGATGAATATGTCATCGATACCCAAAAAGTCACTGTTACGCCAGTTTCGTAAACCCAAACAAGAGTACAGAACTATTACAGAGGGCCAGCGTCCCTTCGCAGACAGAGTCCACAAAAATGGTTAGATACTAAAAATCATTTATTTCCCCTCTACTTATCTTTCAATATTGCTAGCGCGGCATGAGTTAATAACCAGACGATAAGTAGTGCACCCGCAAATGCCAGACCGAAACCAATCGCACCCATAATATTAGTGGCCCCCAAGGGATTATCTCCAAAGCTCAGCGCTCGACTGGCCGCGGCATTGCCGAACCAATAGAACACTGTATTGGCCCAACCGATAAAGATAAACCCGTACACATTGATTTTGCGCATTCTTTCACTTAAAGGAATCAGCGGCAGCGCCAGCGCGACTCCAATGATCAGCAGGCCGTTGGTCAGTCCGCCAGCATGCGCACGGGCCCACCCATCTGCACTACCGTAATAAGGCATCTCGATTATCTTTCCCGGGTACAATTCCAGACCACCAATGAGACCGAAGCCCAGCATAAAACCCGCCAGCATACTGATCATAATCACCAGGAACGCATTACCTATCATCAACTTCTGATATCTGTCTATCATACTATTTTCCTTATTATTTACGGTATGTTGGTTAATCCCATACACGGGAGTTTACAGTTCACTCCGAGTAAACAAACACTGATGAGCAATTTTAAACATGATCGCGACCACAATCCCAATGCCTATGACGAAGAGCAGGAAGGCAATATCATTGGTCAAGCTAGAATCGCCTGTCAATTCAAGTCCACGGGAACTGGGGAATAGCGGGTCGAAGCAAGAAGCTATAACTATTGTCCAAGCCGTAATAATCATACCTATGGCAATACGCCGAGACGTCTTGACCGACAGGTTCAGCAACGGTAGAACAGCGGCCAGCAACCACAGACCAAAACCGTTAGTAATACCTTCCATATGCGCCATGCGCCAGGCATCATAGGTTCCCGGAAATTGATAATCGATGGACCCAGGAATCGGCCAGAGTGAAACTTCACCTATTAAAAAGAACAAAAAACCGAAACCTATGACAAAGGCTAACAATAAAACCAGGGCGCCATGCCCAACCAGTAAACGCTGGCTCTTTCGAATGTCGTCCATAGCTTCCTCTCTCATTCAGTGAGATGCGTGACCCCTTAAAAAGGAATGGGCATCTCTGGGTTATTGGTATCAACTAGCGGGATTAGTGCACCCTTCGGTAATGTTGCATGGCCTTTGATCCAATCCTTCATCCACTGTGGATCGGGCTCGTTTCTGGGATTAAAGCCGGGCAGCAGAGCCCTGAACATAAAAGGACCAACCTCGACACACATGCCGATCATTTCTTTGGCTATATGAAATAGGGTTTTTGGACGATACAGTATATTGTCTTTTTTCAGCGCAACGCACATAGCCCAAAATCCCAGCCCCAATACATGCCAACTGCCATGAAAAACACCTACAAAGCGGGGGAAGTATTTACCTGAACAGGCCATATAGGCATCATGAGCAACGGTTTTGTGCTCACCTTCTTCAACCATATGCATGATCCAGAAAGAACTGACATGTGGGTCTGCACCGCCGAAAAGTGATACGCGCTTGTTGACAAACCAATGAGTAAAACCGTTTGTCATTGACTCAAACCCGGCTGAGTAGGCCAACTGCGTAGTTAAACTTCTCTTCTCAAGGCGGGCGTAAGCTTTGGTCATATGCTTCTCCACCCGCTCCAACTCGGGATAACCATTGGCTTTCAATAACGCGTTGTACTTGCGATGACACTTGAAATGATTTGCCTCCTGGCGATTAAATCCGGCCAGGTCTTCCAGCAACTCAGGGTCAGTAATGTGCTTGCGCGCGCGTAGTATCGAGCGTATGAGGTAGGGCTCAAGGTAAGGCATGGTTAGGGAAAAACCATTAAATAAATGTGAGCGTACGGGGTTATCGGGTACCCACACCGGGTCTAGGTTCTCCGGAAAATCGAAAGCGAAATCCCTCACTACAAGCTCATCAACATCCTTGGTCTGATATTCATACATAGATTGCGTCATAGCTAACTCCGTTATTTTTATTATGTAGCGCCAAAAGCCTGTGTCTTATATGACGACCTGGCCAAGAAGCCCAGGTACAGGCGTAGCGTGAACACACATTTGAGAATGTGTCAGAAAACCCTGAATCATCAGCTGCGCACTAATCTCACTGGCGGTGTAGGGACACAAAACTGATGCGTCGGGGTATCTGGACAGCATGTCATCTAAACCTAATTCGTACTTCTTCATCTCGTCAGCATATCCCTGCTCTTCCTGCTTACTGTCTGCGCCAATAACCAATACTTTCTCAAAGCCACGGGCTTTTGCTACCAGGATTGCCGACTCAACAAAGGCCACAGCCCTGTCCCAGCGGAATTCCCCGCTCAAGTAGTAGGAGTCTTCAATCGATACACATTGCAGCACATGGGTGGCCAATAGTTTGCGTATACTGATCCCTTTCGACTTCAGCAAATCTTCCAGCCGCTTTCTACGGTCTGACACTTCCACAATAAGTACCTGCGCTCCCTCGTCCAAGGCTACCAAGATGGCAGGAGCCAGGATCTCCCATTCCTCTTCTATCGTATTACTGACAATACAATGGTGGCCTGAATTTGACCCGAGCACTGATTTGGAAACGGTCGCCTGAATTTCTCCAGGTTTTTGTTTTAAGTCAGACTTTGTTATCAATTCGGCGAGGTCGCTATGAAGGAATCTGCGTTCATTGCGCACACCTATTCGCAAACACGCCAACCGACCATCATCGGTCCAGCGCCTAATCGTTGCTTTGCTTACGTTCAGAAATGTTGCCGCCTCAGTAATGGTGAGCAGCGGCTCGCTCTCTTTTATCGGGGAATCCATACTGTACAACTTCTGTTATCGAATAAAATAGCTTGGGCTATCGATAAGCTAACATACCTATACTTAATTACCAAATAATTTCAATTTATCAATAATATTCCAAATATTAGTTGGTAACTATAAGTAAATACAACTAAAGAGAGTTAGTCGACTATATTTTTCTACGATCTAATTACACCCCCTGGAAAGCCTTCCGCCGAATAACCTTTGCGCATCTGGAAAGACTGTTTCTCGCAGGTAGGCTGTCAACGAGTAGCCTCGACAGGCCACAACCGCGCACTTTGCTATCAACAGCTAAGTTGAACAAAACAAAACCACGCATTTAGTTACGACGCTGTCTATGAAAACTAGATTTCCTGCTTTTTCAATATTGCCAGCCGGCCGATCAAATTCACGTTATTCCAGTATGCTGATGCCCTCTCAACAACAGCTGTGCACGCTGATCGAGAGTGTATTGATGAAAGCTAGGGAGACGAAATGAGGAAGCGTTCTATTGACATCACGGCGGTGAGCTATACTACGTTTTTCTTACCGACTGCCAGGCTGCCTCTGCAAGTATGGGAGCGACATCGCCCGGAGACTCGCGACTTCTGCCAGACAGCCACATGCGAGAGTACTCAAGCGTTGGGCCACAGATAAGTG
>JBLHNZ010000044.1:0-14613 GCA_047623245.1 Oceanicoccus sp.
TAGCGCGAAACGAAGGCGTATGAAATTGTGGTAATTGTTGCCACTGATGTAATTGCTCCATCAATTTAGGATGAAGAATATGAGATTCGGCTGGTTTCGATGAATCATGTAAGGTGTTGCTGCCCAATAGTTCGCTGGCCGCCTCGTTCGCCATTTGCAAATAACCCTTACTATTCGTAACGAGAATTCCTGTCCTCATACTCTGAATAATCTGGCGATTTAATTTTTGCAGCTTGCTGACGTCTACTGCCCTCTGTTTTGCAACTTGTTGAGCACCTAAAATGCGTTGCGATAGTGTTTGGATAAAAAATGACGTTATGAATAAAATTATACCGAGCAAACCTGATGCCAAAAAGCTTGAGGGGTCGAGTTGGTTTGAACTTGTTAGTAGCACTGTGTCCGCGATGATCAAAATGCTGGCCATGGCGGCCGTTAGCAGTGCCACTTGTCCTCTTAGAATTATGCTGCTGGCGGCAATGGTAACCATCAGTAGCGTTCCCATACCACTAGATATTCCACCTGAGGAATCTGTGATGAAGATGATAACAATAATGTCGACGAAAAAATTGGCGAAAAGTTGTTGAACATTGAAGGGGCGTTTCTTCGGAAATACAATTATCAGTCCAACAATATTGACTGCGAGATAAATTGAGGTAACAAGGACAAAAAAGTCAGGATTTGCAGCTCCAACCAGATGCTCTTCCGGTGTCAAAAAAAATGTAAGTAGCAAACCGAGAGACAAAATAACTCGATAAAAAGTGTAAACTTTTAGAAGTAAAAAATTCTGCAATTGACCAGTGTTGTCCTCCTGTTCAATGTCAAAGCGTTTATTTGTAATAGACGTAACTCCGTTGAGTTTTCTCACCAAGGTATTCAAGCTTAGATGTATGGATTAACAACAGTCTTTTCAGTTCAAATACTGAACGTCCTCGACCGACTTTTGCACCGCTCGGCGAACTAAGTACCAAGGCTGCGCGGTGGGTTTTGAGTCGGTTTTTTTGCACCGGACTGTTTCAGTATTAATCATAAATCGTTGGAATAGGCAGTCGCTTGTGCTGGGTTTTCAGATAAGTTTTGATGATTCTTTCAGAGATGTCATCGCTAACGTCCTTGCCTTCGAGAAAGTCGTCGAGTTGATCGTAACTAATACCTAAGGCATTTTCATCGGATTTTTGTGGCGAATTGTCTTCCAGGTCAGCAGTTGGAGTTTTTTCTATTAGGAGTGAAGGAGCACCTAAAGTCTTTGCTAACAGTCTGACTTGCCGTTTATTTAGACCAAATAAAGGGGCCAAATCGCAGGCGCCATCTCCCCATTTAGTAAAGAACCCCGTTATATTTTCTGCCGAATGATCCGTGCCGATGACTAGCCCGCCGAGTAGACCCGCAACATGGTATTGAGCCACCATCCTCGTTCTTGCTTTCACATTTCCTTTCGAAAAATCTAGAGAGTTGTCGTTGCTGTGCAGCAAATTTTGTGTGTTCAGTGACGATAAGGTCTCCGCGTGAATTGCGTCGGCTCCCGGTTTAATGTTGAGTGCTATTACGTGACTCGGTTTGATAAACTTAATGGATGTTTGAGCGTCTTCTTCGTCCATCTGAGTGCCGTAAGGTAATCTGACAGCAACAAATTGATAGCTTTTGTCTGTTGAATCGTCAGGGTTTTCAGCATTCAGTTCGTCGACAGCTATCTGAGCCAGCTTGCCACATGTCGCTGAATCAATACCGCCACTGATACCCAATATGAGGTGACTCGCGCCTGAATTTTTAAGTATTTTCTTAATAAACGCTACTCGCCGTTCAATTTCAAAGTCTGGATCGATAGTTTGACCAACCCGCATTTCGTTTATGATTTCCTGTTTATCCATAGTACTTGCTCTATAATTGTGGGAATCGTTAGTCATTTTTGTGAGTTGCCGTAATGAACAATAATTTTACTTGTACGATATTTCGCTAGCTTGAGGTCGAAGTTAGCTATTTTTCAACAAGTTAACAAATTGAACCATGTTGTTTACAGGCAGTCTATAGTGACATCTTATCGTCAAGTTTTTCATTTTCTGCTCGCTCTTACTGAATTCCATTGTTGCGAATACGCGAGACACTGGCAAGTCCTTTAATCTATTTTATTCCGAAAAAACGGCTTTAAAATGGGTCAGCTAGCGTATGGTAGTAAAAGTTATTTTTGTTTACCGATTCGCGTCCGATCTTAAGCGGAGAAAACTTGCGTGGCGGGGAATGCCCTTTTTGGTTAACCCCCAATAACGAAAACTTATTACCGAACCTATCGGAGGCGGAAAAACTCGGTCTTTGTCGGTCAAACCAGAACCGATATGGAAACGAATTCCAGACGGTAGCTCAACGAGAAGTGAGCCGGTAGTTCCAGAGTATTTGCCTTTTCCCCCGCGATATCCAACAATGACAGCTTCGGCATCATAACTGGGTTTATATTTTAACAAGTCATCGCTTCGACCTGCGCGATGATAAGAGCCTTGGTGCCGTAACATCAAGCCTTCAGCGCCTTTCGCAACCAATTTGTTGAGCAGTAAAGTGAGTTGCTGATGATTTATCACGCGCCGCTGGGGGATGAGTCGCAAATAATGTTTGCTTTTACCGGAATCTACTGAATATGTGCTAGCCATTTGCTCTAGTTGCAATAATCTCGAGTTGAAGGGGCCTGGATTGTCGGGTAGATCAAATACCTGATAGGTCACGGACTGCCATTCCTCGTCGACCGGGTTCTGTTTTCTGATTGTTGACACCGTTTTTTGGAAGCCACCGCGCTCTATCCACAATTCGCCATCCAATGCGTTATTTGGAAAGTTTAGCGTGAACCAGTCTGGTGCCCGAAAAGTGTTTCCTCCTCTCGAAATGAACTTTTCTCCATTCCAGAGGGCGCGCACGCCGTCCAGTTTTTCGCTAATCCAATATTGATTGAGGTCAATGTCTGCGCGATAGCGTTCGGCCAGGGAAAATATTGTGGCGTTATCCCGAAGACTTTTTTCACTGGTTTCGATCAATTGTGCATAAGTCAGATTAGTGAAAAAGCACATGATTGAGATTAGCGCGGCAAATGTCGGATTAGAAAAATACGGGATCTGGGGAGTGCATGTAACTAATGCGAGGCTTTCTGAAAGGGTGTTTCTTGAACCAAATAGTTTTGATCGTGACAGTGTAAAAAACATAATTCCCTCCATGGAATTATCTAACAGTTGCATCGAATCTAAGCGTACGAGTCAACTATGGTTACTCTTGAAAATGACTGCCTATAGAGAAATATAGACTAAGAGTCTTTTGTCGCACTAGCGTTTCAGGAAATCCCCTCGATTGTCGAATTTCGGTGGTTCGCTGTGGTCGAATAGACCAAAAGTTACTTTATTCATGATCGTGCGATTTGTTTCAGTAATAGTGAAGTTATCTATAAATTGTCCGTTTTCGTCTAATGAGGGGTGTTTCGGGTAGTTTGCGTTAAGAACGGCTAACGAAGAGGCTGCGAGATCTTTGAGGTCTAGCAGGTGATAAGCTTGCACCATAACCGCTAGAGCATCGCCAGATGCCGGTGTCTGTGGGAAATTTTCGACAACATACCGGCCGCGGTTCGCAGCCGCAAGATAAGAGCCGCGCTTGAAGTAGTAGTTTGCGACGTTTATCTCGTAGCGAGCCAGACGTGCTCTTAAAAAGACCATTCGCGATTTTGCGTCTCGCGCATAGGCACTGTAAGGATAGCGCGTCAGTAGCTGTCGAAAGTCCTCAAAAGACTGGAGGGCTGCGCCTGGATCACGCATAGTAATGTCAGTCGGCATAAACCGGTCAAGAAATCCTTCTCCTTCTGCATAATTTGCCAAGCCTTTGATGTAGTAGGCGTAATCTACATTCTGATGTAAAGGGTGCAAGCGAATAAATCGGTCAGCTGCGGCGATCGCTGCGTCGGCTTCAAAGCTCCGGTAGTGAGCGTATATTATCTCTAGTTGAGACTGTTCTGCATAGGGGCCGAAAGGATACCTTGCCTCTAGCAGCTGCAGATTTTTTACTGCTTGTACGAAATTTTCTGTCCTCATGTTTGCCTGAGCGGCTTCATATAATCGCTCTTCCGTCGTTTCTTGAGGTATTTCTTCTTCAGTTGAACAGCTTATTAGAAGAAAACTGGATAAAAAGAGCCCAACAACGTAAAAAATTGATTTAACTTGCATGTTCATTCAAAGGTTTCCAAGCATTCATATATAATAGCAACAGGTACGGCGGAGGTGGATCTTGTCTTTTATTGGTTTTGGAAAGACATAGACATATATAACTCCAAAAAGTGCCCGCATTTAAACACAGGCGCAGCCGAGCATAAAGAGGCAATGCACTTTCATTAATTTATACAACCATTTTCGAGAGATGAGATTGTGATAGATGAGTGAGCGAACGAGTAACGAGAGATAATCTATGGCAGAAACTATTAACTTAAAAGCCGAAGTCCCTGAAGGCTTTAGTGGACTCAGGCTTGATCAGGTTGCTGCAAAGCTATTTCCTGACTATTCACGGGCGAGATTACAGTTATGGATAAAAAGTGGCGAACTCACCGTGGATGGCAAGCAACTAAAAACCCGCGAAAAACTGATCTCAGGCGAATTATTGGAACTGCATGCAGAAGTGGAGAATGAAGACCGGTGGGAAGCGGAAAATTTAGCCATTGATATTGTTTATGAAGATGATGAACTCATTGTGATTAATAAGGAGGCTGGTCTTGTTGTTCATCCTGCAGCAGGTCATGCTTCGGGAACGTTGCTCAACGCTCTTTTGGCATATTCGCCAGAATTGGCTAGTGTTCCTCGTGCTGGCATTGTTCACCGGCTTGATAAGGACACTTCGGGTCTTATGGTTGTGGCTAAAACTCTACTAGCCCAAAATCATCTGGTAAATCAGCTACAAGAACGGTCTGTTAGTCGAGAGTATGAGGCGGTGGTGTTTGGTACGATGACTGGCGGGGGGAAGGTGGAAGCTGATATTGGTAGGCACCCTAGGCATCGAACAAAAATGGCTGTTGTAAACTTCGGCGGAAAGGAAGCTATTACCCATTATCGGTTGATTAAAAGGTTTAAGCATCACACGCATGTTCGTTGTATGTTAGAAACGGGTCGCACGCATCAGATAAGAGTCCATATGGCACATATTAAGCATGCGCTAATAGGTGATCCCCTTTATGCTGGTCGCCCGCGTATCCCGAAAGCCGCAAGCGAATTGCTAATAAATACCTTGAGAGGATTTCCGCGGCAAGCGTTACATGCTCGCCGCCTTTCCCTAAGACATCCCACCTCCGACGAAATTGTCTCTTGGGAGGTACCGTTACCAGAAGATTTCGAAATGCTGCTGTCGACGCTTGACCAAGAAGACCCCAATGATTGAAAGAGGAACAGGCGATTTCGTGAAGGCGAATTGGCCTGCGCCACCCAACATAGTTGCTTTATCGACGGTTCGAGCTGGCGGATATAGCAAGCATCCTTTCAGCGCGTTTAATCTCGCTAAACACGTCGGTGACTCGGAGCGCTTTGTAGATGCTAACAGGCAAAAACTTTTAAGATCGTGTGAAGGCTTGAAATCCATCCAGTGGCTCACACAACTCCATGGTGAAAACATAGTTGATCTACCGTTTGTAGAGAGTGGAAGTGTTGCCATGGACTCTCGTGAGATACACGTTCCCGAGGCAGACGCGTCTTATACAACTGCCAAATCGATTGCCTGCGCAGTATTAACAGCAGATTGCTTGCCACTCTTATTTTGCGATGATAACGGAATTGAAGTAGCGGCTGTTCATGCCGGTTGGCGTGGTTTAGCCGCGGGTATATTAGAGCAAACTGCAAGGCGTTTTTCGGCAGACGAGAAACACATCATGGTTTGGATAGGTCCTGCCATTAGCCAGCAAAATTTCGAGGTTGGCTCTGAAGTCAAAGAGGCGTTTATGGATTGTGCAGCTGAAAGCTCACCGCGCCAGATCGAGAGATGCTTCAAAAAGAACGCCACTAAACCTAATCATTACTTTGCTGATTTAGCTCAGATCGCACGAGTTCGTTTAGGGCAGATCGGTATTAAAAAAGTGTATGGCGGCAACGTGTGCAATTTCGAACGAAACCAGCAGTTTTTCTCCTATCGCCGCGACAAAGTAACAGGTCGAATGGCGACCTTGATATATATCAAGTAGTAATAACTATCACAGTATAACATCAGCTTTGTAGACCTTAGAGTTTCCTTTTTACCCGAATATCTTTTTGCATTAGCTTGAAATCCTTCGACGCGCCCATATTGATATGTGTAAGACGTTTTCTCATTGTTCAGCGATTTTTCTGGTAAATATTTCTTTGTTTTCTGCGACGTGAAACCAGTGAATTCTAAACCTATTAATTTCAAAAAAGGTAAATCACTATGCGAATTGATCGCTTGACTAATCAGTTGCAGCTTGCAATTTCTGATGCGCAGTCTCTCGCGTTGGGGAAAGATCACAATTTCATTGACCCTTTACATTTGATGTCAGCTTTATTAAATCAAAAGAACGGTTCGATCCGTCCCTTATTGACTCAATCGGGCGTTAATATTCCGGGTTTAATCGAAGCTGTTAACCAAGAATTGGGTGCTCTTCCAACTGTTGAAGGTACGGGCGGCGATATTCATATGTCCACTGATTTAGGACGAGTTCTTAATCTTGCCGATAAATTATCTCAGAAGAATAAAGACACGTACATTTCCTCAGAACTTGTCTTAGTGGCATTTATTGAGGCCGATATATCGATTAGTCATATTCTTACGGATGCAGGCCTTAAAAAAGACGTTTTACTTCAAGCTATCGATAAAGTTCGGGGAGGGGAAGTTGTGGACGATCCAGCGGCAGAGGAATCAAGACAGGCACTAGAGAGATACACCGTAAATTTAACTGACCTGGCAGAGGCAGGAAAATTAGATCCAGTGATTGGCCGCGACGATGAAATTCGGCGGACTATCCAGGTATTGCAACGTCGTACAAAAAATAATCCGGTTCTTATTGGTGAGCCTGGCGTTGGAAAAACGGCAATAGTAGAGGGTTTGGCCCAGCGTATTGTTAACGGCGAAGTACCGGAAGGACTAAAAAATAAGCAGCTGCTCTCTCTCGATTTGGGCTCTCTATTAGCGGGTGCAAAGTATCGAGGAGAGTTTGAAGAACGTTTAAAATCTGTATTGAAAGAGCTGACCAAGCAAGAAGGTCAGATTATTTTGTTTATCGACGAGCTGCATACAATGGTTGGTGCCGGCAAAGGTGAGGGGGCGATGGATGCTGGGAATATGTTAAAGCCCGCATTGGCTCGCGGGGAGTTGCATTGTGTCGGCGCCACAACGCTAAATGAGTATCGACAATATATAGAAAAAGACGGCGCATTGGAACGCAGATTTCAAAAGGTTCAGGTCGATGAGCCCAGCGAAGAGGATACCATCGCCATTTTACGCGGATTGAAAGAACGGTATGAAGTTCACCACGGAGTTGATATTAGTGATTCAGCTATAATTGCTGCAGCGAAGTTATCCCAACGTTATATAACAGATCGGCAGTTACCTGATAAAGCAATCGATCTAATTGATGAGGCTGGAAGTCGTATTCGAATGGAAATAGATTCCAAGCCGGAAGATATGGATAGGCTTGAGCGGCGACTCATTCAATTAAAAATTCAGCGTGAGGCCGTCAAAAAAGATTCTGATAGCTCTGCAAGAAAACAGCTGGCGATTCTTAATACCGATATTGAAAAAGCGGAGCGTGAGTTCTCTGATTTGGAAGAAATCTGGAAAACTGAAAAAGCCGCTTTGCACGGCTCTCAAAAAATCAAGAGTGACTTGGAGCAAGCGCGCTTAGATTTAGAGTCGGCGCGTCGAGCGAGCGATTTAACCAGAATGTCAGAATTACAATACGGTGTTATTCCCGAGCTGGAAAAAACGTTGGATATGGCGGGCCAGGCAGAAATGATGGAAATGACTTTGCTGCGCAACAAAGTTACCGAAGAAGAAATTGCGGAGGTAGTCTCGCGATGGACGGGAATACCTGTTTCTAAAATGTTAGAAGGAGAGCGCGAAAAACTGTTGCGAATGGAAGATTCTTTACATGAACGAGTCATCGGTCAAACGCAAGCGGTTACCTCGGTAGCAAATGCTGTTCGGCGTTCCCGCGCTGGTCTATCGGACCCCAATCGACCCAATGGATCTTTTTTGTTTTTAGGGCCAACGGGTGTCGGAAAGACAGAATTGTGTAAAGCTCTGGCGATGTTTTTATTCGACACCGAGGAAGCAATGGTTCGGATAGATATGTCCGAGTTTATGGAAAAACATTCCGTAGCACGACTCATAGGAGCGCCACCTGGGTATGTAGGCTATGAGGAGGGCGGGTATTTAACTGAGGCCGTTCGTCGTAAACCCTATTCGGTGTTGCTGTTGGATGAAGTGGAGAAGGCCCATCCGGACGTGTTCAATATTCTTCTGCAAGTTATGGAAGATGGCCGCTTAACTGATGGTCAGGGTCGAACGGTTGATTTTCGCAATACGATTATTGTTATGACTTCAAATTTGGGCTCTGGCTTGATACAAGATTTATCTTCCGAGTCAGATTACGAGAATATGAAGTTAGCGGTGATGGAAGAAGTGGGAAACCATTTTCGTCCAGAATTTATTAATAGAATTGATGAAAGTGTCGTTTTTCATCCGTTGGGCAAAGACCAGATTCGAGGTATTGCCACTATTCAGATAGATTTGCTGCGTAAGCGCTTACAGGAACGTGAATTGCAGTTGCATATCGATGCTGAGGTAATGGATAAGCTTGCGGATATCGGGTTTGATCCGGTCTATGGTGCCAGGCCTTTGAAACGAGCTATTCAACAGTATTTTGAAAATCCTTTGGCGCAAGATATTCTGAAAGGTAAATTTGCGCCGGGTGATGTGATAAATTGTTGCTGGAACGAATCTGCGAGTAATGTGCAGTTTAGCTGATAGGTGTATTTCGTTTATTCTACCCTTTGGAAATTGCCTGCTTGTCTCAAGCAGGCAATTTTATACTAACAATTGATTTTGATAAACTTCCGAGCATTTTCTCTCTGCCCTTCTTTTTCATCCTCAGTAAGAAACCGCTTACTGCCGTCTGGCTCGGTAATACGGATTCTCGCTCCTTCCAGTGCTTTTAAATTTTTCTGAGCTTGAAGACATAGAGCTGGATCTTTTGCCGGCATTACCTCGAGCGCTTTACCCGGTTCTAGTCCTTCTTTTTGACCGGAGTCGGCACTGGATGACTTATCCGAGTTGTTGGATTTTGACGACTTTCCACTCGATAGTTTGATGAACTTCGATTCAATATTTTCGGGAGGTCGGTCAGAATATTGTGTTCGGCCATTTTCATCGGTCCAACGATAAAGGCCGGATGGGGCGGCGTTTAGGTTGAATACGATACAGAGAGACGTCATTACCAGCAGTATTTTTGCAAGATTATAAGATCTATTCATGTTGTGAGCTCTTAGTGTCCTGATGAGGTATGTATGTTAATTATGGCAAAAATAGAATTATTAAACAGAAATTTATGTATTTATAAGTCAAAACCTAACAAATATGGGCTAATTCCATCTTCATTCCATTTAAACGGTTGACATTATTTTAATCTAATTCAGAATTAGGGTCTTTAAAAGTAGATGGCCAGTATCTGTTACTTACCGGTAATTGATACTAGCGTCGAGTCTTTACTTACCGGTATTGACTGTGGGACGCTCCCTTCACTCTGCAAACGCACAACCTGTGTTGCGAGAATGCCGCCTTAGCATTACCTATGCAAGGCTCAGACAAATCTTTTTTTGTCGTGGCGTTGTCGCCCGGTGTGTTCCCAGTAAAGAAAAGGGAGACACTAGTTTTGGTTGTGAGTTTTGTATCTCGTAATTGATCAGACTTTAGCATTTGTGCGATGTTAGGCATGTCTGTATTGTTTGATTGCTGAATAGTTACATGCTCATTTTTGTTAAACACTGAAAGAAGAGGGTTATTCAGTGGAAATGTTATCTGGCGGTGAAATGATCGCGCGTGCATTAGAAGATGAAGGTGTTGAGTTCATTTTTGGTTATCCAGGCGGAGCGGTATTACATATTTATGATGCGCTCTTTCGCAGCGGCAAAGTTCCGCACGTATTAGTGAGGCACGAACAGGCGGCGACGCATGCGGCTGACGGTTATGCGAGGGCGACTGGTAAACCGGGTGTTGTGCTTGTCACATCTGGCCCTGGGGCTACAAATGCTGTTACGGGTATTGCGACAGCCTATATGGATTCAATCCCGATGGTGGTGCTGTCGGGTCAGGTTCAGAGTCATTTAATCGGAGGCGATGCTTTTCAGGAAACTGATATGGTGGGGATTTCTCGACCTATTGTAAAGCACAGCTTTTTGGTCAAGCGAACTCAGGATATACCATCAATTATTAAAAAAGCATTCTATTTGGCAGCATCGGGTCGACCGGGGCCTGTTGTTATAGACTTGCCTAAAGACATTACGAACCCTGTTGATAAATATGAATATGATTATCCCGATAAGGTTAAGCTTCGTTCATATACACCAGCAGGAAGAGGTCATTCCGGGCAGATCAAAAAAGCCGTTCAGTTATTGTTGAGTGCCAAGAAACCAGTGATTTATGGTGGGGGTGGAGTTATTCAAGGTAACGGCAGTCGACAGTTAATCGAGCTTGCTCGTGAGCTGAATTTCCCTGTCACTAATACGTTAATGGGCTTGGGCGCTTTTCCCGCTAGCGATCCCCAGTTTATCGGCATGCTGGGCATGCACGGTACTTACGAGTCCAATAGTGCGATGCACGACTCTGATGTAATTCTTGCGGTCGGTGCTCGCTTTGATGATCGAGTGACAAATACAGTAAGCAAATTTTGTCCTAACGCTAAAATAATTCATGTTGATATTGATCCTGCTTCGATATCCAAAACCGTTTCGGCTGATATTCCTATCGTGGGGCAAGTCGACTCGGTGCTCCAGGACATTTTGACGCAGGTTCTACATGCAAGGGCCAATGATAAAAGCTTACCCGATCTCGAAGCCATCGAAAGTTGGTGGAAACAGATAAATGAGTGGCGGGATAATTACGGCTTATGGACAGCGCCGCGCTATGATACAACCAGTGGTTTGATCAAACCGCAAATGGTTATTGATTCGCTATTTCGAGCAACAAACGGCGATGCTTATGTCACTTCAGATGTTGGGCAGCACCAAATGTTTGCCGCACAATATTATCGCTTTGACGAACCGCGCCGTTGGATAAATTCAGGGGGGCTTGGAACGATGGGCTTTGGTTTACCTGCGGCAATGGGGGTGAAGTTGGCATTCCCCGATAGTGATGTCGCCTGCGTCACGGGGGAGGGTAGTATTCAAATGAATATTCAGGAGCTCTCTACCTGTACCCAGTACGATACGCCGATAAAAATCATCAATTTGAATAACGGCTATTTGGGTATGGTTAAGCAGTGGCAGGATATGAATTATGACGGGCGATATTCGCATAGTGTTTATGAAGATTCATTACCTGACTTTGTAAAGCTGGCAGAAGCTTACGGACATGTTGGCATGCGTGTTGATAAATTAGAGGACTTGGACGCCGCCATGGACGAAGCTTTCAAAATGAAAGATAAATTGGTATTTATGGACATTTATGTCGATCGTCATGAGCATGTTTATCCAATGCATATAGCCCCCAATGGCTCAATGCGTGATATGTGGTTAAGCAAATCGGAGCGAACATAATGCGGCATATAATTTCAGTTTTGATGGAAAATGAGCCGGGAGCATTGAGCCGAGTTGTTGGATTGTTCTCTCAGCGAGCCTATAACATTGAAAGCCTCAATGTAGCTCCGACCGAAGATGTTACGCTTTCGAGACTGACACTGACTACCGTTGGTGACGATCAGAAAATTGAACAAATCACCAAACACCTCAATAAGTTGATAGATGTCGTTAAATTGGTGGACTTGACCGAAGGGGCACATATCGAGCGTGAACTGATGTTGGTGAAAGTTCGAGCTACCGGTGCGCAGCGTGCTGAAATCAAGCGTTGTACTGACATTTTCCGAGGGCAAATAATTGATGTTGGTCCGGCGATATACACCATTCAGATTACAGGAACGTCGGATAAGCTCGATGCTTTTTTGGAGTCAATTGGTGATCCTGCTATCTTGGAAGTGGTTCGCAGTGGAGCTTCAGGTATTGCTCGCGGTGAAAAAGTACTCGGGGTTTGAATTAATGCTCTAATCACGATTGTGGGGTCATTTATATTCTATTTTTGCCGTGTCACTACTCATTTATCGACGTGAATGGCTTTACAATTTGCTAGCGGTGACATTTACTATAGTTATTTAAAGTGAGCCGAAACCATACGAATTGTCTGTTGTAGATAGCTAAGACCAAAAAATTATCTACGCCAGAAAATTTGGTTAGTATTCAGGTCTGCTGGAATTTGGAGCCTGGGGAAAGATTAACGGTTTGGCTTGATCGTGAAAATTGCTTTTGTCATGGATCGAAAATCAAGTCGTTGAATCGGTTGGTAGCATAGTAGTTGATATAATTCCATACATAGGTACAGGGGAGGTTTGATGGCGGCAGATATCAGTATTGTTGAAACAATGAATAATGAATCGTGGTATTCCGATGTATCGCTGTTATTGCTGGAAGATCAAACGACTCAAAGAGAAATTTTGGCAGCAAAATTTCGGAAGTTGGGTATCGGCAATGTTGTTGCCCATGCGGATGGTCATTCAGCTCTCAACCTGTTGCGTCAAGAGTCAATAAAATTTGATATCATGGTGGTTGATCTGATTTTGGACGATATGGATGGTCTGAAATTTCTACGATTAGCGGAGGAGCAGTGCTTAAAGATGCCTGCGATTATCTTCGTTAGCGCAGTTGATGATTTGTTGCTGGCGACAATAAGATTGACGGCGAAAGAACGAGGCTATAATTTATTGGGTGCATACTCGAAGCCAGTTTCTGTTGCCGATTTAAATAATGCATTAAAGGCTTATCTCAAACAGCAAACGGAAAAAATAGACGTCTCTATGATGGACTTTGCGGAGCAGTTGCCTGCGAGTGAAGTTTCCTCTGCTCTGAAAAATGGTGAATTGCGGGCATTTTTTCAGCCGATTGTTTCAACTAACAAATTTAAAGAGGTTGTCGCCGTGGAGGCGTTAGCTCGTTGGAATCATCCAGTTCATGGTGAGGTTTTTCCTCGTGGTTTTTTACCCATGCTCGAGCACAGCGGCCTCTTAAGTGACTTCTCTAAACTTATTGTTCGTCAGTCTATAAAGCAGTTGCGAAGGTTTAGAGATAGCGGTCTGGATATTAGCGTATCGATCAATATGACCGTATTGGAGTTGTCTGATTTCGATTGGACCGAAGAGTTAACAGAGCTCGTCGATGAATATCGTGTTCCAGCAGAAAAAATCACTTTGGAAGTCACTGAGGCGATGGCTCTATCTAGAAATGCCAATATTTCTGAGACTTTAGCGCGATTGCGTTTGAAGGGTTTTGGGTTATCAATAGATGATTTTGGCGTCGGTTATACGTCGTTAAGTAATTTTCGTCGCGTCGCCTTTACTGAATTAAAGATTGATCGGTGTTTAACCGAGGATTTGGCTGAAGATATGGGGCATCAAAAAATAGTCGCGTCGATTATTCGTTTGGGGCATGATCTTGGGTTAAATGTTGTCGCTGAAGCCATAGAAGATGAAGCGGGGGTAAGGCTGCTTTCTGAATTGGGTTGCGATATGATTCAGGGGCTTGCGTATTCGCCAGCTATAAGTCCAGAAGAAATAACAAATTGGTGTCTCGAAAAAAATAAGAGATCGATTGAGTAGTAAATTTGGCTTATTGAAGTGTTAAAAAAATGGCCATCATGCAGATGGCCATTTTTTTTGGATCAAAGTCTTAGGAAAAGTTAAATGATTTTTTTCATGGCTGTCATATAACCACGTAACTTAGCACCCACTTTTTCCACAGGGTGATTTCGAATCGCATCGTTTACCGCAACCAGTTCTAAATTATCGACTCCGAGATCTTTAAGGTCTAAGCCTTTACCTATAACGTCTGTGCTGATTTTCTGCATGAAATCCCCTAACAATGGTTTACAAGCATGGTCAAACAAATAACATCCGTATTCAGCAGTGTCAGAAATGACGACATTCATTTCGTACAATTTCCGACGTGCAATGGTGTTAGCGATTAGTGGGGTTTCATGGAGCGATTCGTAATAAGCTGATTCGTCGAGAATTCCAGCAGCAACCATTGTTTCGAAAGCCAATTCGACGCCGGCTTTGACCATGGACGTCATTAAAATACCGTGGTCATAGTACTCTTGCTCGGAAATATCTTGGTCGGTATTGGCTGTCTTTTCGAAAGCGGTTTCTGCAGTTGCTGCACGCCAGCCAAGTAGGTTTACGTCATCATTTGCCCAGTCGGCCATCATAGTTCGGGAGAATTCACCACTCATAATGTCGTCTTGATGCTTTTCGTATAGAGGGCGCATGATACCTTTTAATTCTTCAGCCAACTCAAAAGCTTTGATCTTGGCAGGGTTAGATAGTCGGTCCATCATGTTAGTGATGCC
>JBLHNZ010000045.1:0-14594 GCA_047623245.1 Oceanicoccus sp.
AAGTAAAGCCTCGGGACTCAATACGACGCCATTACCAATCAGACAAGTGACGTTTTCTCGCAGTACCCCTGATGGTATCAGGTGAAGCACTGTTTTTTCGCCATCGATAACCAAGGTGTGACCTGCATTATGCCCACCCTGAAAGCGAACAACAGCTGCAGCCTGATCTGTCAAAAGATCGACTATTTTACCTTTACCTTCGTCACCCCATTGGGTACCCAGTATTACGACATTTTTACTCATTGTTTTACTCAAATTCAATAGGAATCAATTAAAATGAAATTCTAAAAAGCTAGATATCCAAATAGTTAATAATCAACAGCACAAATTAATTTAAAGCTATGACACCAGGCACTTATCAGCCTTCAGTTATCCACTCACCATTAGATAACACCAAGTTTCTACTGTAATTTGAACGCGTGTTTTGTCCAGCAAGGCCATAAACGACTCTCGCGCCGCTTTCACGTAAACTACGAACCACCCGCCACAACGAAAGCTCTTCATCACTGCTCAAACCCTCACTGGCGGGAGCGTAGATAATAGCCTCATCGTCAGCGCAATCTTTCGATAGATAACTCAGCAGAGCTTTTAGATCCGTATTAAACCCGGTTGCTGGCCGTGCACGACCAAATACTTCGCCAATATCATCATAACGACCACCGTTAGCTACCGCTTGGCCATGACCCGGAGCGAGTGCCGAAAACACTAGGCCCGTGTGATAATGGTACCCACGAAGCTCACTCAGATCAAAATATACTTTCACCGATGGCATCCGCAAAAAGATTTTTTCAGCGACTTGCTCGAGCATATCTATCGCTGCAACAACTTCGATGGGTGCGCCCGACAGTGCTTTTTTGGCTCTAGCCAACACGGAAAAGTCGCCGTTGAGCTGGCTCAGAGTTCGCATCATATCAGCCATGTCACTGTTACCAATCCCCGATGAGATTGCATCTTCAATATCAACAGTCGACTTACGCTGTAATGCATCAAATAATTTCTGCTGTGCCTCATCGGTAAGACCAGCCTCTCTAACCAAGGCTCGATATATCCCGACGTGCCCAAGATCCAATGTTATATTTTTAACACCGCCAAAATGCAATGTTTCCAACATCAAACAAATTATTTCGATATCACTGTCCAAGCCGGCATCGCCATACAATTCAGCGCCAACCTGAATAGGTGTCCGCGATGCCATTAATGACTTTGGCTTGGTGTGCAAAACGCTACCTGCATAACATAAACGTACAGGTCCTTCACGCTTCAAGCTGTGTGCATCGATACGCGCTGTCTGAGCGGTAATATCAGCACGAACTCCCATCATGCGCCCGCTTAATTGATCGACGACTTTGAAGGTTTGGATATCGACATCGCTACCCATCCCCACCAGCAAGGAATCGGTAAATTCAATCAACGGAGGAATCACTAATTCGTAACCCCAGCTGCGAAATAGGTCCAATAACTTTCGGCGTAAACTTTCTACCTGACTTGCCTGTTCAGGTAGCAGCTCTTCGACGCCATCGGGTAGTAGCCAGCGATCAGCCTTGCTCATATTCAACCTTTAATATGAAAAAAGAGAGTAAATCCGTTTAGGGTAAAGTAAATATGAATTTAGCCATTTACCAAATACAACATACCAGCACCGACCAACATAGAAGCCAACCCCATTGTTCGCAAAGGCCGATCCGCTTGTTGGGCAACACTAAAAACCATTTTACGCCACGACTTAGGACTTAAAAAGGGCAATACACCTTCGATGACCATAACCAGCGATAGAGCAACCAGCACGTCGTGCCACATTTAACAACTCCCGGTTGAATCTTAAACTCTTTAACGTTTAACTTCGTTCAATAGAGATACTAAGTCGTCAAACACAAAAAAACCGCGCAACTCATCGTTTATTTATCAATAAACCATGGCGCTGCTCGGTTGTTGAATTATATCACAAATCGAGGCTTTTTAACCCCATTGATCTGCTTGTAGTTACGACCTGATTTCCTTTGTAAAACCCTATTTTCCGGCTTTGCTGTCATTCAAGTACTTAAAGAAATCACTCTGTGGGTCGACTAGCATTATATCCCCCTTATCCTTAAAAGCAGCCCGGTAGGCATTTAAACTTCGGACAAAAGCATAAAATTCTGAGTCTTTGTTATATGCCGATGCATAGGTAGCTGCAGCCTGTGCATCACCTTCACCGCGGGCACGCTCTGCGGAGCTATAGGCCTGAGCCTCCAAAATTGTTTTTTCACGCTCGGCTGAAGAACGAATCTTGTCCGCTGCCTCTATCCCCTTGGATCGAAGTTCCCTCGCCTCCTTTTCGCGCTCGGCCTTCATTCGGCGAAAAACGGGTTCACTAACTTCTGGAGGTAAATCGATGCGCTTTACTCGAACATCAACGACTTCAATGCCCAACGTTTCTTCAACAGTGGCATTGAGCCCTATTTTGATGTCCTTCATCAGTTGATCACGCTCTCCCGATACAACTTCATGCAATGTACGCGTACCAAATTCATTACGCAAACCATCGTTAACACGGTTTGCTAAACGGTTCATTGCAACGCTTTCATTACCACCGGTAACTCGATAATAAGTATCGACGTTTGCTATTCGCCATTTCGCAAAAGAATCTACGATCAGTCGCTTTTTCTGCACGGTAAAAAAGCTTTCTGGAGGGGCATCGAGCGTTAATACTCGACTGTCAAACTTTCGAACCGCATCCATCACCGGTACCTTCCAATGTAAACCTGGACCGATATCAGTATTGACCAACTTGCCAAACCGTAGCTTTACGGCCTTCTCGGTTTCCTTTACAACGTATAGAGAACTATTACCGAGAATAATTGCAAGGAATATAGCTATTAGAGCTGGAATTAATCGAGTCATTAGCGTGCCTCCCTACGGCGGCTTGTAGTTTGGTCACGGCGAAGTTTCTTTATCACTTCATCGGCAATGTCACTTACACTGGCACTGGGCACCAACGAGTCGCCTGAATAGGCGGGTTTTGACTGCATGATTTTATCTAACGGCAAGTACAACATATTATTGCCGCCCTCTACATCAACCAATACCTTTGAACTCTGACTCATAACAGCTTCCATTGCATCAAGATATAGTCGCTCTCGAGTCACTTCAGGTGCTTTTTGATACTCTGCAAGAAGGTATTCAAAACGCTGCGCTTCACCTTCCGCCTCAACAATGACCTTTGCTTTGTAACCGTTAGCCTCTTCGATCAACCGTTGCGACTTACCGCGCGCCTCGGGAATGATACCGTTAGCGTAGGCTTGGGCCTCGTTTATTAAGCGTTCCTGATCTTCACGAGCTTTAATAACATCATCGTAGGCTTCTTTTACTTCAGAAGGCGGCTTTGCTTCTTGGATGTTGATTTTAACAACCTGAATGCCAGTACCATAATTGTCGAGATAAGTCTGTAAGCGCTCTTTAACTTCGCTTCCGATTTGCAATCGCCCTATTGAAACAACATCGTCTAGTTTACTACTACCCACAACGTGCCGTAGCGCGCTATCGGTGGCCTGCTGCAAACTGAGCTCAGGGCTTCTTACATTCAGAACAAAAGCTTTCGGATCGGCAACGTTATACTGAACGGTCAGAGGAGACTCTACAATATTCTCGTCTTGAGTCAGCATGACACCCTTAGACGAATACTGCCGCTCTTCTGTAACACGAACTATTGTTTTGCTTTCGACAAGAGGGGGATTCCAGTGCAAACCTGGTCCGTAAGTATCGACATATTTCCCGAAACGCAAGACGACTGCACGGTCTTTTTCATTGACCTGATAAATTCCCATCGACGCCCAGATAAGCACAATGACGGCGATAACGATGAAAATAAGGCCTGCGCTGATATCAGGGGCACCAGTATTTTTACCGCCACCAGAACCGCCACCGAATAATCCGTTTAGCTTTTCTTGTAGTTTTTTGAAGGCTTCATCTAAATCCGGGGGGCCTTGATTACCACCAGTACCCCATGGATCTTTATTTCCACCACCACCCGGTTCATTCCAGGCCATCTTAATCTCCTCGATTTAATCTTTTTTCGGACACGCATCGGCATTAACCGCAGCTTCGTTTGTTAACGCTTATCCATTAGCTGTATCAGTACAGCTGCATCGGCGATATCGCTAAAATTCAGCGCGAGAGTCTATCAAATTTACAGACCGCATGTCTCGCTTATTCATCTTAAACCGCCATTCTAAACGTAAATCTTAATATAATAACTGAATTGACCAATTTAAACTCGCTGTCGGATTTTCGCAATGAAAATGGCGAAAATAAAAAAGACTCAGAATAAAAGCCATTTTTCCGAATAGCGCCTTATCCCAGCGCAAATACGCGAGCATTTACGGATTAGCCAGCTCAGAAAACAGCGCTTCAGGATCTAGTTTTTGAGCGCTAGCCAAGCGAAAAAAGTCACGCTTAGGCAATCGAATTTCCAAATAATTTAAACCTTTGTCATCGAACTGCTCAGACAAAACGGCGCCTTGATGATAAAAAGCTGCTCTTAATTTCCCTTGCTCTGGCACAAGCGTCAGGCAGCCATGAACAAGTTCGTCAGCCAAACATTCTGCCAACCCCTCAAGTAACAGCGGCATCCCTGTTTGCTGCTGGGCAGATAACCAAATTTTTTCTATCTCATTATGTTGCGCACGGTCAATTCGGGGAATAGCGTCTAATAGGTCTACTTTGTTATAGACTTCGATAACTGGTATCGCGTCGGCGCCAATTTCCTTTAAGACACTCTTTACCTGCTGAATGTTGTCGGCTCGCTCTTCGTCAGCGCAATCTATTACATGAATCAATAAGTCTGACTGAGCCGCTTCTTCGAGAGTTGCACGAAAGGCCTCAACTAATTTGTGCGGTAAATGACGAATAAATCCTACGGTGTCCGCGAGCACAACCGGACCAATACCCGTCACCATAATTCGTCTTAAAGTGGGGTCGAGAGTTGCAAATAGCTGGTCTGCAACCAATACATCGGCCTGAGTTAACGCGTTAAACAATGTCGATTTACCAGCATTGGTATAACCCACTAACGAAACTGTTGGTATATCCGCTCGGTCCCGAGCTCTACGCCCTTGGTCTCTCTGCTTGCGAACGCGGTCTAAGCGTTTTGTTATAGAGGTAATTCGGACCCTCAGCAAACGGCGGTCCGTCTCAAGCTGAGTTTCTCCCGGACCGCGTAAACCAATACCCCCTTTTTGCCTTTCGAGATGTGTCCAACCACGAACTAACCTGGTCGACATGTGCTTCAACTGGGCCAATTCAACCTGAAGCTTACCTTCATGAGTTCGAGCCCTTTGCGCAAAAATATCTAAAATCAATCCCGTACGGTCCAATACGCGACACTGCAGCTCTTCCTCAATATTTCGCTCTTGGCTGGGTGACAATGCATGGTTGAAAAGCACAACTTCAGCTTCGTGATCAGTGACCTGCTGCCTTATTTCTTCGAGCTTTCCAGTACCAACAAAATAACGAGGATTCGGGGAAGAACGCTGTCCACCAATAAGAGCCACTGGATCACCACCCGCAGAAAGCACAAGCTCCTCAAACTCACGAGGATCTTCGCGCTCTTTCTCGTGTGTAAGGTCGAGATGAACGAGCACTGCTCGCTCTCCGGATTCAGGACGATCAAAAAACAACGGCTACCCTCAGGGTTTGATTAGGAACTTGATGGCTTTTTTGCTGTAATAACACAAACAATAATAAGCGAAAATAGTTAACTTTCAGTATCGTCCTGATCGGCCGCAGGCATGCGGACAGCTCGCGACGGAACCACTGTAGATATAGCGTGTTTATAAACCATCTGGCTAACTGTGTTTTTCAACAAAACGACAAACTGATCGAAAGACTCAATTTGTCCCTGAAGCTTTATTCCATTAACGAGGTATATAGAAACAGGAACACGCTCCTTACGTAAAACATTCAAATAAGGGTCTTGTAATGTGTGCCCTTTTGACATGCCACTCTCCTTGATGACCCAAAAGGGGTCATTAATTTTATTGATGAGACCAAATTTACGAACTTCCAACCTTTTTTAATCACTTACGGATCAAGGCCTCCTGCACACTTTCGAAAACGCACTTTAAACGAAAATGCTAATATCGTACACAAAGCTAGCTAAAGTATAACGTAAATCAATAGCTTAAACAGAAAACTTATTAGCGTACCTCAAGGCGAGTGTAATTGAAGGCATTCCTACAATATCGCTCACATTATCGGCAGCACTCGAATTTGAAACCAACAAACCTTGCTCATCAGTGTGCACCCAATGAAGCTCTTTCCACTTGTTTAGCCATGTGAACTGCCGCTTTGCCAGTTGACGCGTTGCTATCACCGCCCGACTGCTCATTTCATCGTAAGTTAATTGTCCATCAAGGTATTGCCAAGCCTGCCTATAGCCAACGGACCGCATCGACGGCAGATCAAGGTTCAGGTCTGCGCGCCGGTGTAGCAGCTTAACTTCGTCGATAAACCCGCTCTCAAGCATCAACTTAAAGCGCCGCTCAATTCGCGCGTGCAACACTTTACGGTCCAAAGGAGCAATGGCCATCTGCAAAATATTGTAAGGCAAATGCTGCTCTGTCGACGGCTGACTTTTTTGCAGCTGATAGTGGGTAGTCATTGTTTTGCCGGTCGCACGGAATACGCTTAAAGCCCTTTCAATTCTCTGGGAATGATTGGGATGGATACGCGCCGCAGAGGTTGGGTCCACTTCCGCGAGTAGACCATGTACAAACGGCCAACCTTTTGCCAAAGCGACTGCCTGAATCTCTGCTCTTACCGACAAATCCGACGCGGGTAAATCGGCAATTCCGTCTAGCAGAGTTTTAAAATACAACATTGAACCACCGACCAATAAAGGAATATTTCCTCTGGCTGTTATGAGTTTCATTTCCCTTAAGGCATCTCGGCGAAAATCGGCGGTAGAATACGTTTCAGCAGGATCGAGAAAGCTGATTAATTTGTGCGGTGCCGCCGCTAATTCCTCAGCATTGGGTTTAGCCGTACCAATATCCATATCGCGGTATACTAACGCCGAATCGACGCTAACAATTTCACAAGGAAGTTTGGCGCACAATTGTATAGCTAGCTCAGTTTTCCCCGACGCAGTAGGGCCCATTAGAAAGAACGCTGGAGGTAAACTCATATAAAATCAACATCCGTATACCTATCGAAGCCACAGACTCCGCAGTTCAATATCCCGAAAAACAACTTAGGCGCTCCCATTGGCTCGTGAGTGAACATCGCTAAAATCAGCATTAGACTGATTCGCTCCGCCCATTACCCGTCGACCAACCAAACACGGAGGTGTTTCGATTTCAGCTTTTGTTAAGGTTAATAACATTGACGACGAATACTGAAAAATAGCAGATAGCAGTAATAGAGGCGTTCCCGGTAAACCTGAGTGTAAAACCTCACTGTTACCTGCAGCACATTGAACACGCACGGAAAATACTTCGCGCACCGGCTTCTTATCGGCAGAGCTGGCAACTTGGAATCTGATGGCTTCCAGCTTTTGACTTTCAAATAATGTTTGCGCGATCGTAATATTAGGTAGAAAAATACTAATGACTAACAATGTAACAGCTCCCACAAAAGAAAAACCTTCCTCCTGCAGCAAAGCCTCACTCATTGACCTCGCAAAAATAATCTGTCTAACTCTTCTAAAGATAACTGAGTCCATGTCGGGCGGCCATGATTACACTGTCCACTTCGCTCAGTATCTTCCATATCCCTCAATAGACCATCCATTTCGGGAATACTCAGCCGTCGGTTAGCTCGCACTGAACCGTGACATGCCATTGTCGACAGAATCTCGTCAATATGCGCTTGAATACGATCGCTGGAGCCGTATTCAAGAATATCTGATAGCACATCGCGAAGTAATTGATCGACGTCACTACTCTGTAAGATAACCGGGATCTGTCTAACCAACAGGCTTTCTGGACCAGCCCTGTCAACAAGAATACCAACGCTGTCAAAAAAATCATGATGTGCCTCAGCGCAATCCGCTTCGTGCTGACTAACTTCAATGGATACCGGAACCAACAACGGTTGAGTCTGAATACCGGCACCTTCTCTAGCAGACTTCATCCGCTCGTAAGTAATCCTCTCGTGAGCCGCATGCATATCGACGAGAACTAAACCGTGCGCATTTTCGGCGAGGACAAATATCCCTTTCAGCTGCGCAATAGCATACCCCAAGGGCGGTATATCACTTTGCTCGCCGCCTTCATTTAGCGTATTCAATTTATGGTCTGTAGAAATCGGAGCGCTACCCCCTCGACCGCTAGTATTGTTACCATATAATGATTGGTAGCCAACTAACTGTTCACGAACTTGCCCAGCTGCTGGCTGCTGTGAAAAACCATTGCGTATGGGGTTAAAAGACATAGCATTTTGCGACTGAAACTCACCGGCTGCCACTCCGCCAATGGCAGGTTCTGACATATTCAAAGCCGTTGGTTGCAACTGATCGTCCGGACGCACATCAGCCAATAGACGATGTAAGCTTCTAAATATAAAATCATGGACCATTCGCCCATCGCGAAAACGCACTTCATGCTTGGTCGGATGCACATTGACATCGACAACTGACGGATCCAACTCCAAATACAACACAAAGGCCGGATGGCGTCCGTGAAATAGAACGTCACGATACGCCTGACGCACGGCATGACTTACCAACTTATCTCGAATAACGCGCCCGTTGACAAAGAAATGCTGTAAATCGGCCTGACTCCGGGAAAAAGTAGGCAGAGCAACCCAGCCCCACAATCGCAACCCGGACGCCTCGGTGTCCAAGTGCAATGCATTTTGCATAAATGCTGGCCCACAAACGGAGGCCACGCGACGCTCGCACTCTATCTGACTGGTGCAGGGCTTTAGGGAGTGAATGGCTTTACCATTGTGATTTAAGTGGAAGCCTACATCGTAACGACTCAGCGATTGCCGCTTAATCACCTCATCTAAATGCTTAAACTCGGTGGATTCTTTTCGTAAGAATTTACGTCGGGCCGGTGTATTGAAAAACAAATCGCGAACTTCAACGGTGGTACCCTGAGGATGGGGCGATGGACCTACCTCAACCTGCATGTCGCGACCTTCCGTTTGCGCTTTCCAACCCGCGCCCTGCTGCTGGGTATTTGACAGCAATGTTAATCGAGAAACAGAGCTTACTGAGGCGAGCGCTTCTCCGCGAAAACCGAGACTAGTCACTTTCTCCAAGTCATCGAGGTCCGCAATTTTGCTAGTCGCGTGCCGGCTTAAAGCAAGCGGCATATCCTCCTGGTCTATTCCAGAACCATTATCGCGAACCCGAATCAGCTTGACGCCACCGGCTTCAATATCGATGTCTATTCTTGTCGCGCCCGCATCGACACTATTTTCTACCAGCTCTTTTATTACCGAAGCCGGGCGCTCAACAACTTCACCGGCAGCGATTTGGTTAGCCAATCTTGGACTTAGTAATTTGATTCTAGTCATAAATATCTGGACAGTTAAGAAGCTGGGATAATAAGGGTCTGTCCAACTTGGATGAAATTAGACGCCAAATCATTTTTTTGGCGTATTGAGGCAATGCTTACCTGGAAACGTTGTGCGATCCCCGACAAAGTATCACCGCGCGCGATAGTATATTCGAGTGATTTTAGACGATTTCGCTTTTGCCAAGCCAGATAAGTATCGGGCGGCGGGTAGGTCGCAAAATGGAGCGATACTCCGTCAAAAATCGCTTTCGCCATTTTACGCTGAAAGCTTTTGGTATTTAATCTTTTGGCCTCGGCAGGATTAGAAATAAATCCGGTTTCGACCAGAATTGATGGAATATCAGGTGAGCGCAACACCGAAAAATTCGCCTGTTCAACTTTTTTACTATGCAACTTGGAAACGCCGCCCATAGCGCGAATCACTTTCGTCCCCACTTGAATACCTAAGTCCAAACTCGCAGACATGGACAAATCAGCCAAGACGCTTGCCAGCACATCGTCTTTTTCACTCAAGTTAACACCCCCAACTAAATCGGAGTTGTTTGCTTCGGCTGCCAGTATTTTTGCTGTTGTACTGGAAGCGCCTTTTCGCGATAAAACATAGACAGAGCTTCCGTAGACATTTTTATCCTTAAACGCGTCCGCGTGAATAGATACCAACAGATCCGCTTGCGCGTTGTGAGCTAATTTACGACGTTTTTGCAAACCTACATAGTAATCTCCGGTGCGAATCAATACAGGCCTATAACCCTGATGCTTGCTGAACAGGTAATTCAGCTCTTTGGCGATCGCCAATACAACCTTTTTTTCACGCAGTCTATTAGGACCGCTCGCGCCAGGATCTTCTCCACCGTGCCCCGGGTCAATAGCAATAACAATATCGCGCTTGTCATTACTATTTTCTTTTTCGTGTTTCGCTGGTTTGCTTCTCACTTCTTTGTCATACAAGTCGACAACCAAACGGTTCCCCGACTTCTCGCTAGACTTCAACAAAAAACTGCGCGGCTTCACGAAGTCCGACGTATCAAATACAATTCTTAAATCGTTTTTTTTCTTAATCCCGCTACGCACACGAATAATAGGGCTATTAGTGAAGTCAAGTTTCCCAAAATCAGTTTTTATTTTCGACTGTTCGATGTCAATGACAACTCGGTTGGGGTTTTCCAAAATAATCACGTTATGCTTGACTGCCGCCGACAAGTCAAAAACCACTCGTGTATATTCTGGTGCACGCCACAAGCGTACGTCGTTGATGTCAGCAGCGTAAGCCGAACTAATCACGACGGCAAACAATGTACCCAGCATTACAATTCGTTGTAACATCACTCTTTTTATTCTCTCCTGTATCTCGTAGATACGGACTTCTACAATTAGTTTTTGTCGCTCATTTTATAGCTAAATCCCTATACTTTTACAACTTAAGTCTCGCTTTAAGGCTATCTAAAATCTGTGCACCCCGGCTAGTGTTGCCAACGACTTCGACGTCCCTTCCATCGTCAATCATAGACAACCTAAACACTAAATCCGGAGGGGGTAAGAACCCGGCTCCCTTTTCCGCCCACTCCACCAAACATAGATTATCTGAGTCAAAATAGTCACGAATACCCATGTATTCAAGCTCTTCGGGATCACCCAAACGATATAGGTCGAAATGATACACTATTATGCCATCGAGCTCGTAGGGCTCTACCAAAGTATAAGTAGGGCTCTTTACTGCACCATTATGACCAAGGCCGTTTAACACTCCCCGACTAAGAGTCGTTTTCCCCATCCCAAGATCACCCTCGAGGAAAACCACAACACCACCGTTTTTCATATGATCCGATATAGATGCCGCCAATTCGACACCAAAATGCACCATGGCTTCCTCTCCCTGGAGCTGGAAATGCGTTTCCATCATTTTAGTAATGCCCGAAAGTAGGGAAGAAGGTCGGTCGCCAACAGTCCACGTTCACCCTCTGAAGCAGCCAAATCTGCTGCCTTTCCATGTAAACAAACGCCCAAACGCGACGCTTGTGATGATGATAGGCCTTGCGCCAGTAAGCCTCCTAATACACCACTAAGCACATCGCCCATGCCGCCGGATGCCATGCCTGGATTACCATAACAAGAAAGACCTGGAATATCGTTATCGGCGTCTGCAACTAAGGTCCCGGCACCTTTAAGCACAACAGCACCGCCGTATCGACCCTGCAATTCGAGAACGGCCGCGAACCTATCTCGCTGCACCTCTTCGGTTGAGCAGTTCAATAAACGCGCCGCCTCACCGGGATGCGGTGTTAAAATCCAATTGTCGCGGTACGTTTTTTTTATTACGCGACCATCGGCTAATAGATTCAAGGCATCTGCATCGACTACAAGAGGCACACTCAGTTTACAAACCTGCTGTAGTAATTGCTCGCCCCAAGACCCTCGACCCAAGCCCGGCCCCACGACGACGACGGATGCACGCTGCAAAAGTGGCTCAACCTCTTGCCCGGAAATAACACCATGCGCCATTATTTCCGGGCAGCGACCAATGATGGCTGCAATATGCTCTGGGCGGGTTGCGCAAGAGACGAGGCCGGCGCCGACTCGAGTAGCCGCCTGCGACGCCATTGCCGCAGCACCGGCCATACCTGAATCGCCGCCGGTTACCATGACATGCCCAAACAATCCCTTGTGGGCACTGCGCTGTCTGGCGGGGAGCAATTCTCTGAGAACATCAAAATCCAGTCGACTGCTACTTGGACTTACGAACTCAAAGACTCTCTCCGGCAATGCTAAATTCGCAAAGTGAACAACACCAGTATAGTCCGGGGCAGCCCCCGTGAGGAGCCCCTGCTTAACACAAATAAAACTAACAGTATGCTGTGCATATACCGCTTTGTTCCATACTTTACCTGTATCGGAACAAATCCCGGAAGGAATATCAGCCGCTACAACGGGTAACCGCGCATCGTTAATACAATCAATCGCCAAAAGAGAATCGCCTCGAATATCTCCGCGAAGTCCCGTACCTAATAACGCATCGACGATGACTCCTCTATCAACTCGCACACTTTGATTAAAGGGCGTGACGACAACATTATCCTGCAGTGCTAACTGCCGGGCCTGTACTGCATCCTTTTTTTCTGTGTTTAATTGTCCGACCTGAATAACTTCTACATCAATGCCATGCTGTCGAGCAAGGGTGGCGATCACATAGCCATCTCCACCATTATTTCCAGGCCCACAAAATACAGTAAGCTTTCCAGGTTCAGGATATTTGCTCAACAACACCTGAAAAGCGGCCTGACCCGCTCGACGCATTAGCGTAAACCCCGAGATTTCGAGCTCGCCAATAACCCTACGGTCTAAATCTCTGGACTGGTCGGACCGATAAAGCGGCAACGGCAATTTATCGTTGGGCAATTTTGTTTCCATCCGCGTTCCTACTTAAGTTGTCACGTTAGCTATCTTCCAATTCATAGACAGATTCATTACACAAACATAGCAGCTTCTGTCAGAATAGATTTTAGCAATTTTTCACAATCAGTGCTCAGGCATAATTCTATCTGATTTAGCTAGCGCCAGCGTTACTTTGTCATCTTTTGAAATTATACGTTCGTAATATCAGTGCCGCTACGACTAACTCTATGAAAACAATCGAAGTAATAAATAATACGGTAATTGACGCACTCGATACCCCGACATTAATGGCGGATATTCGCCTATGGGGAAAGGAACTCGGTTTTCAGCAGATAGGCGTAAGCGACGTTGACCTAAAACACCACCAAGTGCATCTCGAGCATTGGCTTGCAAACAATTTTCACGGAGAAATGCACTATATGGAGCGCCACGGCGATAAGCGCTCACACCCTGAACAATTAATGCCGGGCACGATTAGAGTTTTAAGTGCAAGAATGGATTATCTGCCTGACGCAGAAGAAATGGAGAGTGTTTTAGCGAATACATCTAAAGCCTATATCTCGCGTTACGCACTGGGGCGCGACTACCATAAGTTGATGCGTAAACGCCTGGCAGCCCTCGCCGAAAAAATTGCAAACTACGTGGGTCCCCACAATTACAGAGCCTTTGTCGACAGCGCTCCCATACTTGAACGGGGCTTAGCCGAAAAGGCGGGGCTTGGTTGGATCGGAAAAAATACGTTATTGATCAACTCGAAAGCGGGAAGTTGGTTTTTTCTCGGTGAAATATACACTGATTTACCGCTGCCAATCGACCCCCCTCAGGAAACCATGCATTGCGGCACCTGCACCCAGTGCATCGATCTATGCCCGACAAATGCCATCATCGCACCCAATCAGGTAGACGCCAGACGCTGCATTTCCTATCTAACAATAGAATTGCGCACCAGCATTCCCGAAGACCTGCGACCCTTGATGGGCAATCGAATCTACGGCTGCGACGATTGCCAACTGGTTTGCCCTTGGAATAAATTCGCCGAAAAAACCAGCGAACAGGATTTTCAGCCACGTAACAATTTGGGCTCGGCTGAACTAATCGATCTGTTCTGTTGGTCTGAGCAGGAATTTTTGACACGTACGGAAGGTTCCGCGATCCGCAGAATAGGCTATGAGTGCTGGCTGAGAAATATTGCAGTGGCACTTGGCAACGCGCCAACAAATCCGCAGCTTATTTCAGTTTTGCGAGAAAAACTGATACACCCGTCGGCACTGGTTCGAGAGCACGTTGAGTGGGCACTTCAGCAGCACGCTGACAAGCAATAAGATAAGAAAATATCACCAAAAAACCCAAGCTGCTATATTGCGAGCAAATCGTGACCGCCGGTGTGAGGAGACTAACAGTCATAGCCTCAACATATTCTTACAAAACGGTTCAGCTACCGGTTTCTATTTTAAGAAATACGTCTCGGTAATACTGTAATTCCGCTATGGATTCGCGCGTATCATCCATAGCCTGATGAGACCCCATTTTTTTTACCCCATCCAACAAGTCGGGACGCCAACGACGCACCAATTCCTTTAAGGTACTAACGTCTAAGTTGCGATAATGAAAGTAGGCTTCCAGCTCAGGCATATATTTCACCAGAAAACGCCGGTCCTGGCCTATGCTGTTTCCGCAAATTGGAGACATACCCTTTGCGAC
>JBLHNZ010000046.1:0-14559 GCA_047623245.1 Oceanicoccus sp.
GATTTTGTATCCTCTGACGGACAGTAGCAGTCTATTGCTGGTCGATCGCTGTCACCCCGGTAGAGAAATCTTGGATGAGCAAGGCGTAGGTTTAGCTCGTAAAATTGGTAATGATATTCTTTGTACCCTAATACACCAGCAAAAAGTAACATCGCATTGGATGAGCAATACCGATGCCGATGTGCAATTGCCGACGGACTATTTTGCGGCTACGAATGTAATTCCCGACAATGTCGCAGCCGTCATCTACCCATTTCAGCACGTTTTTGTCGATCAAACGCCGCAGCTTCCCACACTGCTCTACGAGTTTTCCCTACATTATTACGTGGCGGGGCTTAGTTGGGCGGGCTCTGCAAATGCTTATCATACAATTGGCAGCCTCATTTCAATCAATTTCGAACACTACTGCCAAGTACGAGGCTTCCCAAAAAGAGCAGCCGCAGAGGACTTTTATCTCTTAAATAAACTGTTAAAAACCGGGGAGATACGATCGTTACAACGACCGAAAATTGATATAGCTGCTAGAGAGTCTTCGAGGGTCCCCTTCGGTACGGGTCCGGCCGTCATTAAAATAAACTCTCTGGCCGATCCCTGTGCGATGCGTATCTATCATCCGGACAGTTTTGTTTATCTACATTATTTCTTAAAACTGCTAGTCGCACTCGCTAATAATAATAGAAATACGTTAGAAACCAGCTGCCTCGACCTTGCCATAGAACCGCAGCACATAGTTAGCCGAGAACTGCTCCTAAAATTTACGTCAACGTTACAGATCGATAGGGCCATCAGCCACTGTTATCGACAAGGCGACACCGCAGCTAAGCGCTTAAAACATCTTATGGGATGGTTCGACGGTTTTAAAACATTGAAACTGATTCACTTCATCCGGGACAATCAGCTCGAAATGATCACGTTTCGACAGTGGCAACAACGATATACGATCGAAAAGACTCGCCTCATGACAGATGATTTACAGGTGATAAGTAAAAGAATTGACTTACAACTGAAACTTGAACTTCCTTGATCAGGTTGCGCTTCAGCGCAATAATGGAAGAAAACCATCGTAAAATCTGGAGACTCAGAATTGACACGCAGCTTTGTAAGAATGGAAAACCACGAAAGAATGGAAAACATAAACAATCACTGCTGGTTATTTAGGCAAAAACTCTCATTGACTTATGTTTATAAAGCCCTAAGAAAAACCAACTTATGAAAAAAATACTATTAATCAAAATGACGTCAATGGGTGACTTGATGCACGCTTTGCCCGCGTTAACAGACGCTGCAAACGTTTTTCCAGACATTCAATTTGACTGGGTAGTTGATGAAGCATTTTCTGATATTCCGCTGTGGCACCCATCGGTCAATCGCGTTATTAAAAGTGCCCATCGTCGCTGGAAAAAACAGGTATCGCAGTCTTTTTCCAGTGGTGAATTAGGTAACTTTTACCGTCAGTTAAATATGGACAACTACGATTATGTTATCGATAGCCAAAGTAATTTAAAAAGTGCGACCGTCGCATTACTTCGGCGTATCGGAAAAACCAGCGGCAACATCCACGGTCTTGACAGAAACGGGGTGCGAGAGAAACCGGCGCACTGGGTCTATCAACATCAATATACAGCCAGACGTAATGAACACTCAATTCTTCAACAACGACGGTTGATGGCTAATGTGCTGGGATACCCTGTGCCCGATTCGAATCCAAACTTCGGTATCGACCGTATACAATTCCAACTACCTGCTATCGACTTACCAGAGAACTTCGTTTTTTTTGTTCATAACGCTAGCTGGAAAACTAAGTTGTGGCCCGAACAACACTGGCGCGAGCTAATTGACCTGGCAACTGAATCAGGAATTTCCGTATTGCTGCCCAGTGGAAATGAGGAAGAACAAAAACGTGCAGAGCGTTTATCTATGCAACATCAACATGTGATTGCTTTACCGAGATTATCGCTCTCAGAAATTGCGGCTATCATGGACAAAGCTATGGGAGCAGTCTGTTGCGATACAGGCCTGGGACACCTTGCAGGCGTCTTAGACCTACCCTCTGTCAGCTTTTACGGCCCAACCGATGCAATGCTCATAGGAGCTACCGGCCTTCACCAAGAGCACTTAATTGCATCTACGACTGATTTTCTATGTTCACCCTGTTACAAGAAGAATTGCCACTATGAAAACACAGAAACCTCGGCATGCCTACAGCAATTCCAACCTATGCAAGTATGGGAGAAGCTGAAATCGGCAATCAACTAGCAATAGATTGTTAGCGCAAATAGAGACTATTTGCGAACCGACATTTAATACTTTTAGATAGTTTAGAAAACTGGCTTTAGACGAAACTGGGCGTATAATATTTGGCTTCAGTGTTGCGATCGCCCATCTAACTCATCGGTTGTTTGAACTGCTGACTGGATCAATATTGCTGATTTCAGCAATAACCCATTACAAATATCATAATGGCTTGCTTTGCCTGTTATCGCATTGCTCTAGATAGAGTGATTCACTGGCACTCTGTCAGTTTTGCTAAGCCCGTCAATGATTGCAATGATGACTCATATACCAAAAACGACTTTGTTATTGATTACAGTCATTTCGATAAATTTTAAACTGAGACCGGCAAAATAGCATGCAAGTAGATCAACTCCGTTACAACCGACAAATCACCCTCTGGCTGCTGTTTTGTGCAGTCGTCATTTTATCAATGATTTTGTTGGGAGGCGTGACTCGACTGACTAATTCAGGGCTGTCGATGGTTGAGTGGAAACCGCTGGTTGGCGTTATCCCGCCTTTAAACCAGGTGGAGTGGGCTGAAACCTTCGCAAAGTACCAACAGTTCCCGGAATATAAAAAAGTAAACCACAAAATGAATCTTGAGGAATTTAAGTCAATTTTCATGTTTGAGTATCTTCATCGCGTTCTTGGACGTTTTATCGGCGTTATTTTCTTATTGCCTTTTCTATTTTTCTATTTCAAAAGACGTATCCCGCAGGGCCTCACCCCCAAATTAATAGTCATGTTTGTTCTTGGGGGGCTACAGGGTTTACTGGGTTGGTATATGGTTAAAAGTGGCTTGGTCGATAACCCACGGGTAAGCCAGTATCGATTGACCGCCCATCTGGGTGCTGCGGTCGTTATCTACGGCTATATTCTATGGGTTGCCTTTGGCCTGATCGCCAGTAAATCGATCAATTCAATGCACGATAACCTTAAGCGATTTTCTTATACGATAACCGGTTTAATTTTCTTAATGATCTTGTCGGGCGGATTAGTCGCAGGAACTCGCGCGGGGCTGATTTACCCAACCTTTCCGCTGATGGGCGATTCTTTTATACCACCAGGGCTTTATGCCATGACTCCCGCCTGGTTGTCTATGTTTGAGGATGTCACCACTATTCAATTCAATCATCGGATTTTTGCCTATTTGCTGTTCGTATTAATCCTTTCCTTTGTCTATAAGATGTTGAAACAAGACATCTCCCCACGTTTGCGGACCGGAGTTTATTGCCTAGCGGCACTCTTGTTAGTTCAAGTGAGCCTGGGAATTTCCGTATTGCTGTTACATGTCCCGGTATTTTTAGCTGCTAGTCACCAGGGCGTCGCGGTTATGGTCTTCACTGCTGCATTATTTGTCAGTCATAGCGTTGGCAATCAGGGCCCTGTAAATGACCGATTGGGAAATCGTAGCCCGCGCACGATGGCAAAGAAAAGCCACGGTGAGAATCCGACAGTTTAAATCGACTGTCGGTCGCCATTTAGACATATTGATGATACTAAATGGCGACGATTACGATCTAATGTATGCATAGATAAACAGCGACAACGGCTAGCACTGTGCGCGGCTTATTCATTTAGCACGTTTGGTCATGCTCGCGCGCAGCCGAATCTTCTGCAACGGATGCCATGATGATATGGCTGTACGCTGTTAATACTTATTAGCGCTCTGGCAATAACGGGCAGTTATGATGAAATGTAAAACGTCTCGTAAGACCGCAAGAGCTAGATAGCTTGCAAGAAGTTGCCGGAATGGCAATAATGGGGCCTGGCAGCTCGTCAGCTGTTATTGGAGATATTTTTATTCTTGTTTATCGTCATTTACGTATTAGCAAGACGACCCCAAAATCGAAGTATTAACTACGATCAACGACTTTGATTTTCCCTTAGCTTAATCTGCCGTCCGAAAATTACTGTGCAGCACTACATTTTTATGTCACTTGTTCGATGGAGAACCACAATGAAGAAAGTATTTATTCCGTTAATCGCCGCAGTTTTAACTGTCAGTTCCGGTTTCAGTTTAGCTGCCGGTGATGCAGCTAAAGGAAAATCCAAAGCGGGTACCTGTGTCGGTTGTCACGGTCCAGCAGGGTTAAGCTTCAATACCATGTGGCCGAATCTAGCGGGTCAGAAAGAAGGCTATTTAGCCAAGCAGATAACCGCATTTCGCGACGGCAAGCGCAGCGATCCGATGATGTCATCGTTTGCAGCAAAACTTAGCGATGAAGACATCGCGAATCTGGCGGCCTATTACTCTAGCTTATAGCACTTTTCTGCGTATTGCCGTTCACGAGCTCTGCCGCTCGTGAGCTCTAAAAATAGTCGCCTTTACATGAACGCTGCTATTTTTTTCGATGAACAAAACAACATATTGTTGGCACTCAAATAATCCTGGACTCTCACTCGTGATCTCCAGGATTTTCTCAAACACTAAACACTAAACACTAAACACTAAACACTAAATACTAACAGCGAGAAACAGTAAGACCTCGTCGAAGACCTGATTAGATCTGATTAGATCTGAAAAAACCTATGAACTTTTCCGTACCATTCTGCAATAAACGCAACAACTTCATTTGCCCACAAACAACAAAATAGAAACGATCCGCCTAATCTACCTGCAGAAAAATACTGACCCTTGTCTACATTTATTAAGTGATCGGTCCTGAGCAACATCGTCAAGTGATCCCAATCCATTGGTGAAAATAACTGATGCAATAACGGATGTGTATGCAAAGCGTGCTGATAGATTGTCTCGAATTTCAAAAAACACGGTCTAGCACGCAAATATAAATTGCTTTAACTTGGCGGTTAAATTTACCGATGCATAACAGTGACACGGCGTTAAGTCCGGGTGAAGAGTTCTGCGAAAGTTTTACCTTAGGCGAAAATGAATTCCAGCATATCTAACGGTACAAAAGACGAACGGAATTATTGATGGTGAAATAAGACCTATACCAATTTATTCTTGATCAGACTCCTCTTCGGGTTTAATAAACAGCGTCGACAAAATCTCATCGACCGCACCGTCATCCATACCCGCGTTGTCGTCATCGCAGCTATATATTATAAACAGCATAAGATCGCCTGAGCGCAAGTACCACTCCCGTACAGCTTCACCCTCGTCTTGATAACAATAGTAATACCCATGTAAATCGGCAACCTGAATTTTCTGCCCTGCCCCAAACTGCTGCTCTGTTTCCGCAGTAAATTCAAGTAATTCACTCTCGTCGACTAAACCCTCTTCTTTTTGCAGAGTGGTAAACTCGATAACGCCAACACCGTCCTCATCGCCAATAGTGATAACATCTTCAATTTGCTCTGCTTCCCATTCTTCCGGCAGATCAATAATCCACCACTGACTCTCAACAACTCTCATGGATAACTCCTTCCTCAAATTTCTTCTAACAACGCCTGCGGCAACTGCCTAGACATGACCAGCGCATCTTCGCGCTTATCAACGTCCGGATAATAATTTTTTCGTCTCCCAACCTGCTGAAACCCTAATGATAAATAGAGACTTTGGGCGCGAACATTTGACACACGCACTTCCAGAAAACACTTTTTGATTCCAGCTTTACTTAGCTCACCTATGCCGTGTTCCAAGAGACAACGCCCCAACCCTTTTGTTTGCTGGTTAGGGTGAACCGCAATATTCAATAGACTAGACTCGTCGAGAACGCACTGAAAGATTGAGAATCCACAAATAACATTATCGACTTCTAACACTGTCGCAGTATTGCCAGATTGAACGCAACTGACAAACTGAGACAAACTCCAGGGGAATTTCGTGGCGGCACGCTCAATAGCAAAAACGGCGTCCACATCGGCTTCATTCATAGACCGTAAAAACATTAGTTCTTTTTTAGCACCCTAAATAGTGGCTGTAGATCAGACCACGCAGACTTTTTCACAGAAGGTTCACTCATCATTTGGAGGGCACTGTGGGTGCAAATTAGCTCAACTGATAATTCTTCATGAGTAATAAACTTGCCGTTTGCAGAAGCTTGCTCACCGAGATACGTCTTCGCGGTCTCTCCTAAAACGACAATATAGGAAAGACTTAAATGACTCACTTGTTTGCGTAAAAATGCCTCAAGTGTTTGTTTCGCCGCTGTCTCACTCTGGTCAATTTGCTTGTTCCTTACCATAGGCCAGTTAAACGAGTCCAAGGTTAGCTGCTGCACCTTTGCTCCAACCGCAAACAAAATATTGGTGACGAGCTGTAAATATTCGAGAGAATTGACGGTAGAATTTAACCCCTCATCAATGATCAAAATATTGGCGCCGCGAATGATCGTTAATGAAAACTGCGGAATTGCACTCGTGGAATCAGCAATTACTGCACTTTCGGTCACGTTCAGGCTAGTATTTTGCGAAGCAATTTCAATCGTGTGATCGAAAGCTTGTGTTGTGTTTTGCACAACGCGCTCTATTTCCTGACTAACATCACGGCTGGCACTTTGCATTTCTCGATGAGATTTTGGACTCGGGCTGTCATCGAACAAAGCATGTAACACTTCACTACTTTTGCTTCTACCCGGCAGCACACTTGCCCCAACAGAGCTTGTTTGGTCAGCAACTCTCTCTGAATTCTCTGCTGTAACTACCTCAATCACTGGACTCGCTAACGCCACACCCATCTCGCAAAGCTCTGGCGCTTTTGCTCCAGGCAACAGCAATTTCGGATAATAGGAGTCAATCCCCATCGCATCGAGATAAGCATGGCGTTGCAACTCATTCATTCTTTTTCGTCAAACTCCACTATTAAGAGCAACAACAAACGCCTCCCAATGACAACGATCGTCAACGACGTCTTAGTCAATCAATTTTCCGGTCCAATGTACTAACTGTATTTACTCAAATCCCGTCTTTCTGTGGATGCGCGCGCAATATTCCGGAATCAAGTAAGTTCAAAGCATTCAAATACGCTTTTACCGATGCCGCTATGATATCGGTATCAGTGCCTATGCCATTAACGATAACATTATCTTTTTCTAAACGAACCGTAACCTCTCCCAAAGAATCCGTACCTTCAGTGACTGCGCTAACAAGATATAATTTTAACTCAGACTTACTTTTAGCAACGGCTTCGATCGCTTTAAACGCGGCGTCAACCAAACCGTCACCCTCTGATTCGCAAGAGTGGTTTTTACCATTAACATTTAGAATTAATGAAGCCGAAGGTTTTATTCCCGATTTCGAAATAGCCTCCAATTCTGAAAAGGTGAATTTCTCAATAAGCTGTGGTTCGTTGATACCACTCACTAGCGCCTGTAGGTCTTCGTCAAAGATTTCGTGCTTTTTATCGGCTAATTCCTTGAAACTTCTAAACGCGTCGTCTAGTCCCGACTGGGAATCAAAGCTGATCCCTAACTCGTCAAATCGAGCCCTTACCGCTGCGCGACCGGAATGTTTGCCCAACACAAGCTTGTTGGACTTCCAACCAACCGATTCGGCCTGCATAATTTCATAAGTTTCGCGATGTTTCAGCACGCCGTCCTGATGAATACCTGATTCGTGTGCGAAAGCATTAGCCCCAACAATCGCTTTGTTTGGCTGCACCGGAAAACCTGTAATTGAAGACACCAAGCGAGAGGTCGACACAATATGAACAGGGTCAATGTTAGTGGTGACCGCATAAGCATCACTACGCGTCTTGATTGCCATGACAATCTCTTCGAGGGAAGCATTACCGGCTCGCTCACCCAAACCATTAATTGTACATTCTACTTGGCGCGCACCATTTTCAACGGCTGCCAGAGAGTTCGCCACTGCTAAACCCAAATCATTATGGCAATGCGTTGAGAAAATCGCTTTGTCTGCATTGGGAACGTTTTCGATTACTTTTTTGAACATTGCTCCATATTCTTTGGGTACACCGTAGCCAACCGTATCGGGAATATTAATTGTCCTTGCACCTGCATTAATGACGGCCTCTATTATTCGGCATTGAAAATCGAATTCGGAGCGGCTGCCGTCTTCCAGTGAAAATTCTACGTCATCACACAGGTCACGCGCCAGAGTCACCATTTTGACCGCATGCTCTAGCACAAACTCAGGTTCCATCATCAATTTGTATTTCATATGAATAGGGGATGTCGCGATAAATGTATGTATTCGCCCAGAGTTCGCCAATTTAATAGCTTCGCCAGCACGCTCAATATCAACGGTAACTGCTCTTGCCAGACTGCAAATGGTACTGTCTTTTACTTGTTCGGCAACCGCTTTGACCGATTCAAAATCACCGGGACTAGCGATGGCAAAACCGGCTTCAATAACATCGACATTCATTTTTTCCAGCATTTTTGCAATGCGAACTTTCTCATCGCGAGTCATCGACGCACCAGGACTTTGTTCACCGTCGCGCAAGGTTGTATCAAATACGATTAACTGGCTTTTATTCATGACAAATTTATTCCTAAAGGTCTAGGTATTAGTATAGCGTGGCTGATTACGCAGCGACGCGGGGCAGAAACTCACTCTTTGATAAACCGCAGGTCTGCTCGTTCGCAATGCTTTAACCAGTAAAATCGGTCGCTCGGAGCGAAGGATAAACCAAAACTCATTACCGCGCAGGATAAAATACCAAAATTAGTTCTTCAGCGTTCAAAAAGGGGTGATTGCCGCTAGAAATCGTCCAAGTCAGGCACTAACCCTGATATTTCTCTCATTGCGAGCGACTGCCCCAGGCAAAAGACACACCTTCATAACTGCTCAGGAGCCGCACAAAAAATGGACAAAAAAACGGGGGTTGGCGCGTTGGGTTTGCCGCTTATACGCTCTTTACACGGGGCTAAATGAGCGCTTTATCATTTGAAATGATAGGCACTATTCTTAGCTAATCGGTAAATGTGCTGATATATTCGCGACTTAATTGATAAAACGCACTAACACGCTTTGTTATTCCTTTATTCAGCTCAATGACAGAATCGAAGGAAAGCTCTACCGAAGAAGTTAAGCTTGTGTCATTTTTTGAAAAATAGTGAGATAAGCTTCTTTCGTAAGATTTCTGACATACACTTTTCCTGTTACTAACCAGGTAGGTTTTATGATTATCGATCGACTTTCCCCACAACCTGACAAGGACAATTTATGATTATTGGTATCCCCAGGGAACTGGCTGCAGGAGAAACCCGCATCCCCGTTATTCCTGACTCGGTAAAACGATTCGTAGATCAAGGCGCTGAAGTTCTCATTGAATCAGGCATGGGTTTGGCTATCAACGTTGAAGATAAGGCCTACCAAGACGCCGGAGCGACAATTACCGGCGATAGAGCCGCGCTCCTCGGCAGCTCTGATATTATATTGCGCCTTCGCAAACCTGAACTGGAAGAAGTCAGCCTGCTGAAAAAAGGCTCGATTCATATCTCGTTTCTAGACCCGTTCAACGAAAACGAATTGGTAGACGCATTTGCAGCTGCCGATGTGACGTCTATCAGCATGGAGATGATCCCTCGTACGACTCGCGCGCAAAAGATGGACGCGTTAAGCTCGCAAGCGAGCCTTGCCGGATACGCAATGGTCATTTTAGCCGCAGAGAGACTGGATAAAATATTACCTATGATGATGACTCCTGCGGGAACAATATCTCCTTCCAGAGTTTTCATTATCGGTGCCGGTGTTGCTGGTCTTCAGGCAATTGCGACAGCCAAACGTTTAGGCGCTCGCGTTGACGCATTTGATACTCGTCCGATCGTTAAAGAGCAGGTCGAATCATTGGGTGGCAAATTTGTCGAGATCGATTTAGGAGAAACCGGCCAAACGGCAGCGGGCTACGCAAACGCACTCACCGAAGACCAGGTTAAACTGCAGCTCGAAGGCCAGAAGAAAGTGTGTTCGCAATCAGATATTGTCATAACAACTGCACAGCTTTTTGGTCGAACCGCTCCTATTGTTGTCACTAAAGACATGTTGGCAGCCATGAAGCCCGGCAGCGTTGTGATAGATTTAGCCGTCGAAAGTGGTGGCAACGTCGAAGGCTCGGTTCCCGGAGAAGAGATTGAGATTAATGGCGTAAAAGTCATTGGTCTCGCCAATATGCCTGGGCGTGTGGCAAACAATGCCAGTCAAATGTATTCGGCGAATGTGCACAATCTAGTTCTGGAATATTGGAACAAGGAAACCAAAGAATTTGATCTCAATATGGAAGACGAGATTATCAAAGGCTGCGTGATCACACATGATGGCGCTCTCGTGAACGAAATGATCAAAAACATCAGGGGTTAACAATGGAAGCTATTTATTTATCCTTTATTTTAATGCTCGCAATATTCTTGGGCTTCGAGTTAATAGCGAAAGTTCCCTCGACGTTACATACGCCATTAATGTCTGGATCGAATGCCATATCGGGCATTACCGTAGTCGGTGCGATTAGTGCGGCCAACACCGGCAGCACTGACTTAGCTATCTGGCTAGGAACAGCAGCCGTCGCGTTAGCAACGATAAATGTGGTGGGTGGTTACATGGTTACCGACCGAATGTTAGCCATGTTTAAGAAGAAAGGATAAGGGATCATAAACGATGCAAAATTTTAATGTTGAATTGCTTATAAATCTCTCCTATATCGTCGCAGCCGCGATGTTTATTGTCGGACTTAAGAAGCTGAGTTCTCCGGCTACCGCGAGAAAAGGAAACTTACTCTCCGCTATTGGCATGTTAATCGCGATAGTCGTCACATTACTTAACGAAATTAAACTGCCTTGGGAAAATATTTTTGCTGGACTTATTGTCGGTGCGTTAATAGGTGCATTTGCGGCTCGCCGGGTAGAAATGACGGGAATGCCGGAACTGGTGGCTTTGTTTAACGGCTTTGGTGGTGCGTCAAGCTTGCTAGTTGGATTGGCGGCCGTATTTATAGCAGGCAGTAGCACATTTACAAATATTACCATCATACTGTCTATTCTCATCGGTGGAGTCACTCTAACCGGAAGCCTCATTGCCTATGGCAAATTGAGCGAAAGAATGCCCAGTAAGGCTATTCAGTTCTCTGGACAGCAATTCTTTAACATTATGCTGGTTCTGGCTATCTTGGCGTCTTCTACGATGTTTTGTCTAACCCCTAGCATCGACAGCCCATGGCTTATCGCCATTATCGGCTTGTCACTGCTGTTTGGAATTATGATTACGATCCCCATCGGTGGCGCCGATATGCCAGTTGTCATCGCGCTACTGAATTCCTATTCGGGTCTCGCAGCCTGTGCTGCAGGATTTGTACTCAGTAATAACCTACTAATTGTTTCCGGCTCTCTCGTCGGTGCCAGTGGTCTAATATTGACAAACATTATGTGTAAAGCGATGAACCGTTCATTAAGCAACGTTTTATTCAGTGGATTTGGAGCGACAAAAGTATCCTCTTCAAAAGTTGAAGGCGAAGTTAAACCTATCTCTGCCGGAGATGCTTTTCTTATCCTTGAAGCTGCACAAAACGTTTGTATTGTTCCCGGCTATGGTATGGCTGTTGCTCAAGCACAACACGTTGTTCGCGAGTTATCGGACCACTTGGAAGAAAATGGCTGTCGGGTTCAATTTGCCATTCACCCTGTGGCCGGCCGCATGCCTGGACATATGAACGTCCTACTTGCCGAAGCAAGCGTTCCCTATGACCAGTTGGTGGAAATGGACGACATCAATCCGCAAATGGCTAATATGGACGTAGCCATCGTGATTGGCGCTAACGATGTTGTTAACCCCGCTGCGAATGACGACGAAGGTAGTCCTCTTTACGGAATGCCCGTTATTAATGTTAACCAAGCTCGAACCGTATTTGTCCTAAAAAGATCAATGGGCTCTGGCTTCTCTGGTGTCGACAACCCTCTATTTTTTGGGGATAACACACGCATGCTATTTGGTGACGCTAAAGACTCGATATCTCATATCGTTGGCGAGTTTAAAGGCTAGGGACTTTGTTATAGCTACAAAACAGAGACAGGACTCTCGTAACACAAAAAAAGCCAGTATAACTACTGGCTTTTTTTGTGCCTACGAATATGTCGACAGCAAATCATTCACTCTATTCTCTATCAATAATTTTTACTGCTAATCTTCGATACAATTGGTAGTAACGTTCGCCCATTGCCTTACCCGTAAACAACTCGTCATAACGACTCAAAGCAGCCTCCCCTAAGGTACGCGATAAGTTATCATCACCATTGAGCTTATCCATCGCGCACCGCAACGCGTTACTGTCATCGGGTTTTACTACGATACCCGTTTTTTCGTGAACATTAATGTAAGTCGTGCCCGTCTCAATTTCCGCGCAGATAAGCGGCTTCCCATACATAGCTGCCTCTAACAAACTCACCCCGAATGCCTCTGAACGCAAATGTGAGGGCAAAATGACGGCTCGGCATAAGTGATACAAAGCCACCTTTTCCTCGTCGGGTATATATCCGAGAAACTCCACGTTATTTAAACCAAGCGCTTGAGCCTGTTTCTTAAGCTTTGCTTCCATAGGGCCAGCGCCAGCTATGAGAAGAGTATAATCCGCATTTTTCATCGCTTTCAGCAGGACATGTAAACCTTTGTAATAGCGTAAAACACCCACAAACAAAAAGAAATCTGTTCCGTACCTCGCTGACGCTGCAGACAAGTTGTCTTCACTAACATTGGGATACGATGCGCGATCAATGCCTATGGGAATAACTTCCAGCTTAGATTTATAGCGTGATAAGGCCGAGCTCGACTCCGCGTAATTGGGCGACGTAGTAACTATTGTATCAACCGATTCCAAATAGCGGGTTTTCAGTGGCGCATAGACCCACTTCAAAATGTTCTGTCTTACAATATCTGAATGATAGGTTAATACCGTCGGTCGACGCGCACCACTCATCAAGCTAACAACATCGGAAAAAGGCCAAGGATAGTGAAGGTGCACCACATCGGCCCACTCCGCTAGCTCACGATACTTTTTGATAGCATCAAAACCGATGGTACAAGAGGCTATTTCCAGATTTTTCTTGACCTGATAGACAGTGCCCTCCTCACGAAAAATCGGCTCAGGGGACGGCCTATCGCTAATAGTCAGAATACGATTTTCGACACCTAGCGGTTTTGTCGTAAGACAGATTTGTCTAATAACCTCTTCCAAACCGCCTTGTGTGTCAGGAAAGTATGTTCTATAAAAATGCAGAATTTTCATGAAGCGAATAATTTACCGGCAGTTTTTTAGTAAGTAGCGTATAGACCGGATCATAACAAAGAAAAAAGGAACTGGGGATGTTTACTCGAAAAACAATGGCAAAGACAGTTCGTGCAGGCAACTTGTGGCTTGGACAAAGCTGTAAACCACACATACACAAACCCAATGGAACCCACTTATCGTAATGAGCAGTGATAGAGCTTGTGTCTGTATTTACTGAGGTTTTGTTTCCGTCAGGCACTCATTGCCGTTAAACCATAGCTTTTCCCGATTTGATCTTGTGCGCGTTTGAAGCTCGCATCAGCGTCGACACTCATCTGGTCGGCAGCGACGATGTTGACGTTGTCAATGCCGATAAAACGAAATACTTGTTTCAAATAATCACTCACGAAATCCACTGGACTTTGCAGCGGCACACCGCCGGTGGTAATAACAATGTCGATCTGCTTGTCTTTCAAAAGGCCAACTGGACCCTCGCTAGTGTACTGAAATGTAACACCCGCACGACAGATTAAATCGATCCACGCCTTGAGAGTCGCCGGCACCCCGAAGTTGTACATAGGAGTAGTTAAAACGATACGATCGGCCCGCTGTAACTCATCAATTAATTGATCGGACAATGTGAGCTGCTGTTGCTGTTCGGGACTACGCTGGTCTGCCGGAGTGAAATTGGCGCCTACCCAAGCTTCATCGACAAAGGTCAACTGATTGTTTAAATCGCGTAGCTGGACTACCGCTTCGGGAAACTGCTCCACTAGCTTTCGCATCAACTCGTCTCCCAGTTTTTTGCTGCTTGATGTCGAAATACTTGCACTGGCGTCGATCCGCAAAATTTGCTTAATATCGTTCATTGATAATACCCTTCTCGATAGTTAGTGACACCAAATATGAATTCGAAGCTCAATTTATTCTCTCTAAGCATAGATTCTATTTGACGATTAATCCGTTCTTGTCGGTCCTGTTTATTCTGTCCAATGGCATTAAATATTGCTTTTACATGTTGCCAGCCAATTAAGAACAGGGCTATTATCATTGTTCTCCTTACTGGAATAAACATAGAAAAAAAGAACACACTGTTGCTAAATATGGAACAATATGAATAAGTTCGAAGAACTCGAAGCTTTTGTCGCCGTTGTAGACCAACA
>JBLHNZ010000047.1:0-14467 GCA_047623245.1 Oceanicoccus sp.
GGTACACCCTATTGTTTTGATACAGCACTATCTAAAACTATACACTAGTCATAAGTTTTCATTAAAGAAAAAATACCGCCGCGCAGATAATGGCTTAAAATATACCATTAAGGTATTTTTCTATATCATTAAACATCTCATTATTGAAAGGGCTGATGTTTCACTATGAAATTACAACTATTACTTACCGGCAATGAATTGATGTCAGGCCATACCGTCGATTCGAATTCAGCCATGATTGCCGAATTGTTATCTAACGAAGGGATAGTAGTACAGCGGAAAGTCACGCTAGGCGACGATTTTTCCGAATTACTTAAAGAATTAGAAAGTATTTCTCAGTCGAGCGACGTGCTCATTGTTAATGGTGGTCTCGGGCCAACCATCGATGACCTGACGGCTCAAGCCTTGAGTCAGCTAACAGGTAGACCATTGACAGAACACGCCCAGGCACTGAAACATTTAACGCAGTGGTGCACAAACCGGAAACTGGCAATCAACGAGTCAAATTTGAAGCAAGCAATTTTGCCCGAAGGTGTAGACATAATTCCAAACCCGACAGGGAGTGCGGTAGGCTTCAGTCTCGAATACAACCAATGCCTGATTCTCTGCACACCGGGTGTTCCCAGCGAACTACTGCTAATGATGGAGCAATCTATTGTCGGGCTAATAGCTCGCCGTTTCCCTAATTCCGAGACACACTCAACCATACGGTTTCAAACATTCGGAATGGGCGAATCGAGCTTACAAGAACTGATCAATAGCCAATACACCAACTGGCCTCAAGAAGTGGAACTTGGCTTTAGAGCCGGTATGCCCTTGCTCGAAGTAAAGCTGACAATCCGATCTGACACTCATAGCGACATACAAAAAGAATGCTATCGGCGTATGCAACAACTCATTGGACATTATATTATCGGCGAAAATAGCGCGACACTTGCAACGTCTGTTATCGACTTATTGAACGAGAATAATAGCAAACTCACTACCGCTGAATCATGCACCGGTGGTTTGATAGCTGCATCAATTACCGAAAACGCCGGCGCTTCAGCAGTTTTTGAGGCCGGTTTCGTTACTTATTCCAACGCTATTAAAGAATCTGTAATCAATGTTGATAAGCGTGCCTTAGAGGAACAAGGTGCGGTCAGCGAAGTGGTCGCAAGACAAATGGTTCAGGGTGCTATTGATCGCAGCGGATCCGACTATGCTATAGCGGTGACAGGAATAGCCGGCCCCGATGGCGGTAGCGCCGAAAAACCTGTGGGTACCGTCTGGGTTGCCTGGGGGACGAGTGAATTTGTCAAAACACGTCGACTGCTTCTCCCCGGAAAAAGAAGGTGGTTTCAACAGATGGTCGCCGCTATTACTCTGGACTTACTTCGCAGAGAACTACTGTCGATTGAAGAAGAACCTCGCTATCTTCGACGTTACCAGTAACTTTGGCATTTTCTGCTCCCGGTAAATACGCACAGAGCCCTGGCGGGAGCACTAGCAAGCGTTAAAACAGATTCGGGTAGTCTTTCCAATAGTATTGCATTTTTGGCTGCTGCCAACCTTTATAGATCTCGTCCCAGCACAGACCGGCAATCCGCCAGCCATGATGCGGCTCGAGATTGAGCGAAAATACGGGAGCGCCAAAATCACAGAAGCGCGTATCAACGCTGATTCTTGAGTAAATCTCCGACGTATTCGGTTCAGCTTTGTGTACTGTCGCTGAGTGAAATATTATCACGTCACCCTTTTCGACATCAGAAACATGCCAGGTATTCTCTTCCTCATAAATTTCACACTGAACACCTCCAACACCCTCGGCAGAAAATACCGGTCTTATGCCCTTTTTATGTGAGGCAGGTAAGATTTTTAATCGCCCCATCTGATCAGACACATCATGTAAAGCCACCCAAATCCCTGCCATTGTAGGGCCAGCATTATGAGAATGGCCGTCTTGGTGAGGGGGCGTTTCGTATCCAATTTTACCTGGCGTACTAATTCTCGCCATTTTCATGGGGTAGACAAAAACATCTTTTCCGGCCACTGTTTTCATCAGCGTCTGAATGTGAGTATCGTGAAAAAAACTGTGGAATTCTTCCATCGACTGCATTTTTGGATAAACCTCATCCCACACTGGATCGGTTTCTGAAAAGGCAGCTCCATTTGAAGCCGGCAAGTTGTTGACATTTTTTAATGAAATATGCGGATCAAGTACCTCGATAAAAGAGCGTAATAGGCTATCGCATTTTTCAGAACTGACATAGTTCTTAATAAACAGGTAACCCAACTCTTGAAATCGTTGCTGAAGCTCTTGCTGACTTTCCTGAATACTCGAAACGACAAATGCTTCATTACATGACTTTTGTCGTTTTTGCGGAGGACTGGACGATAAAGGTATTTCAGACACGCGTGTATTTTCACCTGAGTTTATTTGTTAGCTGTTTTCACAACAAAATAATAGACGAGAGTTTAATTATATGAGTATATCAAAAGGTCACGTATTTACCGTAAACATAGTAAGCAATCGAGAATAGACTCGGAAATACCCAAATAAAGGCTATCGACAAGTCCGATCTCTATAGTCTACAAAGGGGTATTGGCATAAGCCGGCAAACACAGACCTATATCATTCTCTCTGCATCTGCCCATCGGTTTTATCCTTTTGGAACATACCAAATCGGTGACGACCAAGCACGTTCCTGTATTGTTTGCGGTAGATCTGGCCTTGGCTTAACTCCCGCCTTTATCGCATCCCATGTTGACCAACGACAGGTGGGATTTTCAAGCGCTCGAACGTAGTAGAATGCCCTAACATCAGGATTAAAATCGGGATCTTTCCAGACTGTTTTTAATTCCGCCGCACCAACATCATCGGTAAACGAACAATTGGAGACGTTCACTTTAGCGCCATTATCCGGACAACGGTGAGTCAACGTATCCACTACCCCGCCATCAGAACAAGCCACATCGTAGACTTTTTCATGGTGCTCGCCTTTGACAGTCCACCCCTTTATCACCTGCAGTCTTTGCAACGCCACCGAACGCGTATCTCGCACAGCCCACGCAAGAAAGCTCGGCGCAGTATCATTTTTTCTCAACAGATCAGAGCCCATAGAAACACCTTCAGCATAAGCACGAGCAACCACATTGGCATCATCTAACATTGAATTGTCGAAGTTATAGCCTCCGAAAAAGCGGACTTTCATACGCGGGCCAGAAGTAGCAAACGTTTCTTTACGTCGAAAGGCATCATAAATAGCCGATCGGGTATTTTCTTCTGCCCACACACCCGCAAGTCCCGAAGCGCCAAACGTTTCGTACGCGCCAGTCGCATATGATCTTCCGTCAATTTCTTTGATATTTAGCCGACCCGTTTGTTTAACTATCTCCATAGTCTCTCGTGCAAGCGGAACAGACCCTCTCAAAGACCCCGTTGCATCAAGCAAACCAACCTTAGCAAAATAATTAGTTTCATCTTCTGAAATGGCGCCCGTATGCGTATCTGAAGAGCCGATAAAACCAAACTTATAGGGATTTGAAATACCTCTGTCTTCAAATGCCAGGCCATTGAGAAGTGCTTCACGAGCATAAGAGCCTTTCGGTTCACTGGCCAGAGTCGTAGCGACCCGGTAGGGCATAATTTCGAAATCGGCCCATTCATCGTTATCAGACAATACTGGATGAGTCTCAGACGTTCCCTTGACTTGAGTCAGCTCAATCAACGGTTCATTTCGCATCCGTCTGTCAGCGTAATTATCATCCATCGGATTTTCGGCCCAATCGACTAGCTTGAACATCTGGCCGTTCGATCCGTTGGAGTTATGCGGTATAGCAAGCGTTTCAATGCCTTTTTCACGCAATCCGTCCATCCAATCCCAGAGGCCTTCTGGATTGGTACTATTGAATCGCGAAAAAGGTAAAACAGGCAACTTGTCCGCTCCACGGAAAATAACATTTCTATGTAAGTTTCCTCGGTCAGACGAAGAGGATGTAAATTCATAAGCGACGAAGGTGGTGAATTCGCCAGGTTTATTAAACTGTTCCGCGGCCTTAATCGTATCTGCCCAGGCGCTCTTCATCACGCCATTAACCAAATCCGCATCAATTTTGCCGTCGTCAATACCAAATAACGTCTCGACGAGAAATGATGAAAAAGCTTTGCCCCGTGTTGGCAGGCTCGCCATGTTAAGGTTTTCAGGAGAGTTCAAATCATGCAGATAGCTCAGATAGGGCAACTTCGAGAACGGGGTTGACGTATCTGCTGCTTCTTTCACCAGCCCCAAAAACATTGCATGATCAGTCACTGCGTAAAAATCAAGGGGTTCTCGCAGTTGAACATTAAAGCCACCCGGATGTTTAATGGCCTCACCTTTAGCATATCGATAAGCATCGTATGGTGTTGCCATTGTGCCGAATGCGAAAGCGTCAAACGAGTAGGTCGTATGCACATGCAGATCGCCGAAATAGGCGTTGCGCTCACCGTTTTGCATAGGGTTCGCAACAATAATATCAGCGGGCAGCTCTAGTTTTATGTTGCCAAAGCGCAGAGTCGCTCGCGCGGCAGGAGAATTAGGATCGGTAATTTCACCTGCAGTAATGATATTTGGCACAGCGATAGACGAATCACCCGCCGAGTGCATAGCTGCACTTTCGGCGGGCACGCTAGTATTAGAGGCAGTCGTCTCGATAGTTTCATTATCGTCGGAGCAACCCACTATACAAGCTAGTAAAGCCCCACCTATCATTATCCGCTGAAAGTTTATAGACACGTCGACATCCTTCTATTTTTTATTGATTATTAGCCGTGCCGTATTCTAACTCTGTTTAAGTGAGTGTCGCTAGCGGCTTCTCAGAATATCGGTGATAGAAGCCCTGGTTTAAAGAAAAAAGAGTCGTTTTCCCCACAATCGTCTTTTTTTAGATCCAATGCATTAAACTAGGCCCTTTTCCGGGGCTAACGACTAAATGCTGATATCGGTGGCTTGTTTTTTTGAGTATAATAACCACCTATTTTAGTAGGACAATGATATCCCCATAATGAACACATTAAATCCCCGCGCAACCGAGTTATTTTCCTATCGTAAATATTGGGCCGAATGCTTCGGACCCGCGCCATTTTTACCGATGTCGCGCCTAGAAATGGATGAACTGGGATGGGACAGTTGCGACATTATCATTGTCACGGGCGACGCCTATGTGGACCACCCTAGCTTTGGTATGGCGGTGATAGGCCGAGTTCTGGAAGCTCAAGGGTTTCGAGTGGGTATTATCGCCCAGCCTGACTGGACCTCCAAAGACGCTTTTCAAACATTAGGAAGGCCGAATCTCTTTTTTGGTGTCGCTGCCGGCAATATGGACTCGATGATCAATCGTTATACCGCAGACAGAAAAATTCGCCACGATGACGCCTACACTCCCAACGATGTCGGCGGCAAACGACCCGATCGAGCTGTTGTTGTTTACTCACAGCGCTGCAAGGAAGCTTATAAGGGCGTGCCTGTTATTGCAGGCTCCATCGAAGCGAGCTTGCGCCGAATTGCACATTACGATTATTGGAGCGACAAAGTACGCCGCTCGGTTCTGATGGATTCGAAAGCCGATATTTTGGTCTATGGCAACGCTGAGAGGGCCATTGTCGATATTGCCCATCGAATAGCTAATGGCGAAGACGCACGTCAAATTCGAGATTTGCGGGGCACCGCTTTTGTCCGCGACCAAGTACCGCTTGGCTGGACGGTAATAGACTCCAGCGATATCGACAAGCTCGGTCCTGTCGACAAAATCATCGACCCCTACCAATATATAGACATGAAGGATAACGGCGGCGACAGTAACTGCGCGGAAAAAGCGACTAGCGATAATGATGCGGACAGCGAACCTCAAGTCATTCGCATTCTCGATCCTCTAAGTGCCCGCAAAGAAAAGCTGGACAAGTCTACAACGGTTATCCGCCTTCCCTCCTACGAACAAGTAAAAAGTGATCCGGTACTTTATGCCCATGCATCTCGGGTCTTACACTTGGAAACCAACCCAGGTAATGCTCGCGCATTGATTCAGAAACACGGGGCACGCGAAGTATGGATTAACCCGCCACCGGTACCGCTGGAAACCGACGAATTAGACAATGTTTTTGAGTTACCGTATCAACGTATTCCCCACCCAACTTACGGAGATGCCAAAATTCCCGCCTACGAAATGATCCGCAATTCGATCAATATTATGCGCGGCTGTTTTGGGGGCTGCACTTTCTGTTCGATTACGGAACATGAAGGACGAATTATACAAAGTCGCTCAAAAGATTCTATTATTCGCGAAGTCGAAGCGATTCGCGATAAGAACCCAGACTTTACGGGCACGATTTCTGACCTGGGCGGTCCCACTGCCAATATGTGGCGCCTAAATTGTAAAAGCAAAGAAATTGAAGAAAATTGTCGACGTTTGTCCTGCGTTTATCCAAGCATATGTAAGAATCTCGACACCGATCAAACACCACTCATCGAACTCTATAGAGAAGCACGAGAGCTGCCCGGCGTAAAACGCGTGTTAATCGCTTCGGGACTACGATACGACCTTGCCGTCGAAACGCCTGAGTACGTAAAGGAATTAGTCACTCATCATGTTGGGGGATATTTAAAAATTGCGCCGGAACATACCGAGCAAGGACCGCTATCAAAAATGATGAAACCGGGCATAGGCACCTATGATCGGTTCAAGAAAATGTTCGAAAAGTATTCGCTCGAAGCCGGAAAGAAGCAGTATTTAATTCCCTATTTTATTGCCGCTCATCCAGGTACGTCGGACGACGATATGCTGAATCTTGCTTTGTGGCTGAAAAACAACGGGTTTCGCGCAGATCAGGTGCAAGCCTTTTATCCCTCGCCCATGGCAAGTGCTACAGCGATGTACTATTCGGGGAGAAATACCTTACAAAAAGTACAACGCGGCGGTGAAATTGTCCGCACCGCGAAAGGCTTAAAACAACGCCGATTACATAAAGCATTTTTGCGCTATCACGATGCCGACAATTGGCCAATGATCCGCGAAGCTCTAAAATCGATGGGGAAATCTCACTTAATCGGGCCGGGCAAAAAACATCTAATTCCCGCTCGACAGCCCCATACGTGGAAGCCGCCCGCGGGACACAAGATGCTGAGTCAACACACTGGCCTTCCACCTAGAGCCGATGGAACTAGAGTTGCCAGGCGTTCTGACGACAAGAACAAAGCCTTCACGTCAGGCGGTAAAGCGGGAAAGAAACCAACGCGTAACAACAAAACGAGAGGCCGGCGCTAGACCGACCAGTGATCGATGATCAACGTTGCCTGGCTGGCCTATGGCCTCTTGCATTTTCGCCTGAACGTTGCCCGTCCCGATGGCCAACCTTTGGCTTTTTCGGTCTTCTGTCACTAGCAGGCCGATTGTCTAATCTCGATTCTGGCAATTCATGTGTGGGCTCAATACCCTCAATAGTTTTACGATTTAACACTTGCTGAATCAATTTTTCGATAGCAAACAATAGCTTCACTTCATCTGCGCTTACCAAAGATATAGCCTGGCCAGTGGCACCAGCCCTACCCGTACGACCTATTCTATGCACGTAATCTTCCGGAACATTGGGCAGATCGAAATTGACCACTTGTGGAAGTTGGTCAATATCCAGGCCTCGCGCCGCGATGTCTGTTGCCACCAAAACTTGCGTTGAACCATCTTTAAATTCGGCCAGCGCCTTCGTTCTCGCTCCCTGGCTTTTATTGCCGTGAATAGCAGCAGCCTGAATGCCCTTGCTTTCTAGATACTTGGTTAGGCGGTTTGCACCATGCTTAGTTCGACTAAACACCAGAACTTGCCCCCACTGATTGTCTTTTATAAGCTGGGCAAGTGCTCTGGATTTTGCGCTTTTATCAACCGGACAAACCCACTGCTCTACTGATTCCACGGTGGTATTTCGCGGACTAACCGATATTTCTACCGGATCATTCACAAGACCTTTAGCCAATTTACGAATATCGTCTGAGAACGTGGCCGAAAACATCAGGTTTTGTCTTTGCTTGGGTAGTAGAGCCAATATTTTTCGGATATCACGGATAAAACCCATATCCAACATACGATCAGCTTCATCTAATACGAGAATTTCAAGGTGCTTAAATTTAACCGCGTTTTGATTGCATAAATCCAGTAATCTACCTGGAGTTGCCACAAGCACATCAACGCCCTTGCGAAGACTAATCATTTGCGGGTTGATTTTTACACCGCCAAACACAACTGCTGACTTGATTGGAAGATTTTTCCCGTAGGTTGCCACACTTTCCCCTACCTGAGCCGCCAACTCCCGTGTTGGAGTTAAAATAAGGGCACGAACCTGATTAGCCTGGGCGCTTTCGCCTTTGGACAAAATTTCTAGAATTGGCAATGTAAAACCTGCAGTCTTTCCAGTACCCGTTTGGGCGGCAGCCATTACATCTTGCCCTGCAAGCACAGCGGGTATAGCTTGAGCCTGAATTGGCGAAGGGGTTTCGTAGCCTTTTTCGATCAATGCTTTAAGAATAGCGGGGGATAAGCCCAAGGAATCAAAGCTCATAAAATCTTCTCTAATCGTTTTTTCAAAAAATGAAATGGGTCTTGTTAGCTATCGACCTCTTTGCGGGCGTGCAGCATACAGGAAGTCCATGCTTAGAGCTATCGCAGATGAACATTATGGAGGTTGCTACCCTGAATCTCTCCAAGGGAATCGTTCACGCCAAATTAATACGACAGTTGAGGTGAATTCACACACTGATGTCTGTGAATCACGGTATTCGAAGCCAAGGCTTCTGTATTTCATTTATTAGCGTATTCACGCTATTGATAAGAGCGCGTCTGCCGCCGGGCAGAGCACTTGGAACAATCATCGACAATAACCGCGAATCAGCTATGGGAAAAAAACCAACATTGGTGAAGCTTTTTTGATCGTTGAAAGTCTTTATCAAAAGACCAATCTGTTTTATTTTCTATTTTGTAATCGCTAAGGGCTTCTTCGTCTAAAACAAAACGTCGTTGATTGTTGGAAAAAATCAGCTGTCCATCTTTTGTTAACAACTTCATAGCGTCGTTGATTAACTCTACGTGGTCGCGCTGCAGATCCAGCACACCTTCCATTTTTTTGGAATTAGAGAATGTCGGTGGATCTAACAAAATGTAATCATAACGTTGATCGGTTTCTTTCAACCATTCGCGAACATCGGCACGTATAAATCGATTACTCGTTTCACTCAGGCCATTTAAAGCCATATTCTTTTTTCCCCAATCCAAATACGTTGTCGACAGGTCGACACTATCCGTAAAGGTTGCTCCGCCCAGGGCCGCGTGAACGCTCGCTGTAGCTGTATAACAAAATAGATTCAAAAATCGCTGGCCTTTGGCTTTCTGGGCAATATCCAACCTGACCGGACGATGATCGAGAAATAATCCAGTGTCGAGATAGTCTTTAATATTGATCAAAAAAGTTGCCTGCCCTTCTTTGACTTCAAAAAACTCACCACTGTCTTGTTGTTTACGATATTGATTCGCGCCTTTTTGCCGATTTCGTTGTTTAAGTACAATGTTTTTATTCTGGACGCCTAATGCCAAGGGGAGCGCAGCCAGCACCTCGTTCAATCGAGACTCAGCCGCTTCGGGAGCGATTGTTGCCGGTGGCGCGTATTCTGCCACATAAATCCAGCCTTCGTAGTAATCGACCGCAACGGAATATTCAGGCATATCTGCGTCGTAGAGTCGATAACAACCAATGTGATTCTGCTTAACCCATTTAGCTAGGTTTTTCTTATTCTTTACAATACGGTTGGCAAACATACGGGCACCTTCGCCCAAGTCATCGAGAGTTCGTTTCGTGATCGGCGCCCCTACCTCACGACTACTGTCGTGAATAAATGAGGCTTCGTTGATATCGAAATTAAGTAACTTGCTAGGAATGGCACCGTTGAACAACTGGTATTGCTTATTGCTACGTAGTCCCATCTGTTTGCCCAAATCCGAATTTCCCGTGAAAACTGCGGCATTCCAGCCCAAAAATTCTGTTTTTAGACGTTGTCCCAGATGACGATACAAATGAATTAACGATGATTCATCGCCCAAACGCTCACCGTAGGGAGGGTTTGTCACCACTAAACCACGATCAATTTCGGCATGGGTCGGTTTTACAAAGCGCGATAATTCCTTGCGTAGTACTCTTACGAAACCGTTCAGTCCGGCGCGGTCTATATTTTCCTGTGCATTGTCGATAGCCTGTGGACTCGCATCGTAACCTCGTATTTCAGGCCACTGCCGATTCTTTGCCGCTTGCTCAAGCTCCTCAGCTTCTTCTATCAGTTGATCCCAGACTTTAGCATCATGGCCCAACCAATTATCGAAGCCCCAGCGCTGTCGTAACAATCCTGGCGCAATATTGGCAAACATTAGGGCTCCTTCGATCAGCAACGTGCCAGAACCGCACATGGGATCCAGTAAAGCCCCACCCTGAGCTGCAATTCCAGGCCAATCGGCACGTAACAATATTGCAGCAGCCAAATTTTCTTTTAGGGGAGCGCTACCTCCACTTAAGCGATAGGCCCTTTTGTGCAGACTATCTCCCGACAAATCAATACTCACGACCAGCTTCGCTTTCGCGACTCGAATATTCACGCGAATGTCTGGGTTATCCGTATCTACGTTAGGGCGGCGTTCATATTTAGCAGTAAAATAATCAGCAATTCCGTCCTTAGCTTTCAGTGCCCCGAAGTGGCTATGATTGATATCTCTTAAGGATCCTGAGAAATCAACCGAAATCGTGCCATCGACACTAACATGCTGATCCCAGTCTATCGCCTTTACTCCCTCATAGAGATCGGACGCATTGTGGCAGTCTTCGGTCGCAATTGGCATCAGGACACGATTGGCGAGACGCGACCACAAACAGGCTCGATAGGCTACGGATATTGGCCCTTCAAAAAACACGCCGGCAACAGTTTCTTTCGCTTTGGTCGCACCGAGACCATTTATCTCATTCAACAACAGAGTTTCAAGCCCTTTTGGACAAGTTGCGAAATAAGTATTTATTTGTGACATCAAGAGGTAACCTGCTAAATAAAGTGATCTTAGGCCTATGGCCTTAGACTATATAGTCATATAAAAATGTAATTTGCTTGCACGAAAGAATACTCTAAATATTAATCGCCCCAAGTCTTTGTTTCTAAAGGCTATCTCAACCGCATTTCCAAACGATACAAAAAAATGGCGAATATAAGAAAATTTATGGTCGACATCGTTGGTGTCATTAGCTTAGATTAGAGTTAGGCATTGGCGACGGCATTCTACCACCAGCGCGCTTTTACCTCTAACAATAACTGACAAAGAAAGGAAACCGTAAGAATAACTGATTATCATTCCGAAGAAAGGAATCTGTGCAGACACCACTTTAAAAAATAAGTGGCCACAATACAGACAAAAAATCTATGAGGCTTTATTTATGAGAAGACATAAACGTGATTTATCAGAACGAGCGTTTCAAAAAGGCTATCGAGCAGGAATTAGCGGACGACACAAAGAAAATTGCCCCCACGACGACGGGGAAATTCGGCAGCAGTGGTTAACTGGCTGGCGTGTAGGACGAACGGACAATTGGGACGGCTATACCGGTGTTTCGGGAATACACAGGATGGAACTACATTAGAGCGTAGAAAACACCAAACCACCGATACAAAGGGCCTCTCAACGGGGCCTTTTTTGTCTGTACTACACACAGATCCAGACATACCAACACCTCTCTTTGATCAAAATTGCGGCTAGAAAGCAACCACTCAACGGTACCCTCCTCCGCGTCCATTTCAGCTTTTTAGTGCCCTATAGTTAGCTAAAGCCAAATGCACATCTTCGATTTCCTTCGTCGAATAGACGAGGTGGCCTACCGCTACTCAGAACCATTAAAATTACGAAGCCAAAACAGCGTATCGACTAGGGATAAGAGGGCAGAATCTATCTAGCAGGCATCCATTTTCGGTTATAGACAGAAAATGATTACCATAAAAAATATCGCATATTTTCTCTCATGGCCATAACAGCCAATCATCATGCACTTGACGATATCTTATTGTTTGTTATAGTCGCACTTAACTGAATGACTCAGTTGATACACTATAATAAATCATAAGGATTATGATCATGAAGACGCTATGCGATTCATTCGCGCCCTTTTCCAAAACTTTTGCCAGCCTAATATTCGTTTACTTCATTTTTATCAACCATTCATTCGCAATGCCCGTTGCTGGTGACCTCATAATTAGTGAGGTTCTCGCCAACCCTGCAGCGGTCAGTGATACGACGGGAGAATGGTTCGAAGTTTTTAATAATACTGAAAATACCATCGACCTTTCAGGATTACTTATACGCGATGATGGATCTAACCAACACGTCGTAAGCTCCAAAAATGCGATTTTAATCGGAGCCTATGACTATTTCGTGTTCGGGCGCAATAACAATACCGCAGTTAATGGCAATTACGAAGCTGACTATATCTATAGTGATTTCACCTTGGGTAATACATCCGACGAAATCATTTTAGAGTTTGACGGCATTACGATCGCCAGCCTGCTCTACGATGATGCAACTTTGTTTGGGGTCAGTGGAAATAGCGCAGAATTTGATGGGGCCAACTTTCAGTTAACTAATACCGACTCTCTATTTGGTGCGGGAGACATCGGGACACCCGGGGTCATGGGAAGCAAAGCCCTTTTTGCCGGTATAAACGATAGCGCAGACGGCAATGTTGACGAGGAAAGCAGCAACTCTGATTCAGACGTAAACGTTCCCGAACCCGCAACAATATGGCTGATGGGTCTCGGGTTAATCGGGCTCATTACATTGAGAGAAAGAGCCGGAAATTCAATAGTTCCCTTTCAAACACAAACCACTTAAAAACTAGCTCAACAAAGCTATCTCTTTTGCCGAGTCACGAATGAGGCTCGGCCCATCATAGATAAAACCTGTGTATAACTGTACGAGCGATGCTCCAGCCTTTGTTTTCGCTGCGGCATCGTCGCCGCTCATGATACCTCCGACTCCAATGATTGGCAGTACGCCCTCACTCTGATCAATGACACGAGCCAGTACACCAATAACGCGAGTGGACGCATCTGTCAGCGGCGCACCACTTAAACCACCCATTTCACCCCCATATTTTAAATGTTTCACCTTGTCGCGGGCGATCGTCGTATTCGTTGCAATGACTCCATCCAATTCGTACTTCAGCAAAGACTTTGCTACTTTTTCGACATCATCATCCGCCAAATCTGGCGCAATTTTCACGGCTATTGGAACATATCGATTAAATTCAACTGCCAATTTTTTTTGTTCTTGCTTTAACTGATCGAGCAATAATTCTAGAGGTTCGCCAAACTGTAAATCTCTGAGCCCGGGAGTATTAGGAGAGGACAGGTTTACTGCGATGTAAGAAGCGTGGGGATAGACTTTTCGCATGCAGATCAAATAGTCATCGACGGCTTTCTCCGGGGGAGTATCCTTATTTTTCCCAATGTTAATGCCCAGGATACCCTTGTAAGAGCTATTCACAACTCGCTGAACAAGGTAATCGACTCCGTTGTTATTAAACCCCATCCTATTAATAATAGCCCTTGCATGCGGTAATCTGAATAAACGGGGATGCGGGTTTCCTTGCTGAGCAACCGGAGTCACTGTACCTACCTCTATGAATCCAAAACCGAGCGCTGCCAAACTATCAATGTAATCTGCATTCTTGTCTAAGCCTGCCGCTAAGCCAACAGAATGAGGAAATTCCAACCCCATTACTGTAATGGTTTTCTGTTCCGGTCTGACCGCAATCAACCCAAGTAGGTGTAATCGATGTAATATCTTTACCGTGTAGAGAGACAGATAATGTGATGTTTCGGTAGGCAACAGAAAAAGAAACTTACGAATTAGGGAATACATAAAAATACTCAATGAAAATTTAATTATCCAAACTGCGTCGATTTAAAACTGTCACTTACAGTCGTTCAATATTTTTAAACTTTCCGTCTGAACTAAACTCAATGCAAAAAGATCCCTGAATACCCGTATGGCTTACGAAGGGCTGGAGAATACTGGCGGGAAAACGCACTGAACGACCATCACTGCTTCGAGTACTGACACTTGCAGACGGCACCTTGTAATACTTTAAATACTCTTCCGAAGAAATGCTGATATTGATATTAACTTTCACTCTGAATTAACACTCGTTCCAAAATTAAATACGTTTTTGATAAACGACATTCACTGGCTACGTCAATCGTGACGGGAATAGCCTTGTACCTTACTTACGACGGATAAACAGGTCACAAAAGAGACATACTGTTTGCCAGACTACCAACGACAACTTCCTCGGCGATAAGTAAAACGTTTGCAAAGAAAGTTGTTATCAGTTGACTCTAGAAAAGCACTTCAAGAAATGTAACCGAGTCAAAAAGGACAAGGG
>JBLHNZ010000048.1:0-14309 GCA_047623245.1 Oceanicoccus sp.
TGTTACGATAAGGTTGTTACCTATGATCAGGTAACTGGTCTGGACGGCACTCAGCCTGCGGTTATGGTCGATATGGCAGGTAATGCCAAGGTGATCAGTGACCTGCATAATCACTTTGGCGACAACATGATGTACTCCTGTCGAATTGGTGCGACTCATTATAATGATATGGGTTCTTCGAAAGATCTGCCCGGTGCCAAGCCAATATTCTTTTTTGCCCCCTCTCACCGGGAGACGCGCAGCGAAACATTGGGCCTTGAGACGTTTACTAAATTGATGTGGAGCTCGTTCTCAGGTTTCCGCGAATTCTGCGATAGCTGGATGAAGGTAGAGCGAAGTTACGGCGCAGACGCTGTCACAAAAACGTACCAGTCTGTGTTGGCTGGCAAGGCAGATCCAGCCAGTGGGAAGATTGTTTCAATGTGGCCTCAATAGCGGTCTCAATGTGGTCTTGATTTAGTCGCAATAAACGCCCCGATAGTGTCTGAATAGAGACGATTGATGCCGCTTATTAGCTGGCCACCCTGCCGAGAGTTTTTAGGCGTATCACAGTTAACAGAAAGCGATACCGCCTAAAGACTGCCAAGACTTGACGACCAATAGATTACGATATTTTACCTGCTGACTGGGAATTTCTAACGGGTACCTCCGTGCGAGACGCTGTGAAGGCACTGAAGAACGTTTATTTGAAAACAGGGCCATTTTTGTGAATTGGTCGGGGATTATCATTATGGTCCAGGCATTTCAAAGTAGCGCGGTATGAAGGTGATCATTGTGAACTTAGTGAATTAAATAATCGGGCTGCTGCCAGTTTCAAATGCAAGCCTGACAGCAACCACAAAAAGGGCAACTAGCAGATAAGGTACGAACTGCTATAGCTGAGCTAATCCAGCTGTTAGTCCTTTAGCTTCATATAAGCGACAATATCAGCTAATTCCTTATGACTAAATCGTTTTGCAGCTGCTACCATTTTTTCTTAATGCTTTTTTTCTCGAGAAAATGTCTTTTATCCTCAGAAAATAGTAGTAGTTGAGCCAAAAGATAACTTCCCTCTAATCTCGAAATTTTTGGGCTTTTTGTAAAAAATCGTCCGAAAGCGCTGGAGTGGCAACCTACGCAGTTTTCTTTATATAAGGCTGTTCCATTTTCACCATCCCCCTCGACGGACTCCTTTGAATATACCCCCTTTTTTATCGAAGTAGTGATCAGCTATTTCAGACAGCTGAGTTTCATTTAATGCTTTAGCGTGATTTTTCATGACTAGCGTAAGTGGGCCTAATGTATCAAAGCCTCGTTTATCGGACCTGAAATTCTCTAATCGCTCTTCAATATGCCAGTCTTGCATCCCGCTAATTTCGTTCCGTTAGAAGAACCTTCTTCATTAACACCATGACACGTATCGCACTGACTGATAATTTCCTGTAAATCAGTTGAACCACTGTTTTCTGAAAATGCATCATCTGAAAATAGAGGCAATAGGATTATTAAAAGAGGCAGTAAACTATGTTGAAGTTTCATGATTTAGCCTCGCCGTGGAAAGACGAACTTCAGTGCAGTCATTATTAAATATTCATTAACCGATTCATCTATCGTCTAATTCGTTAGCCGTTTTTCCGAATAAATTTAGGTTATGAAATCTATTATCGGTAACCCTGATGATGTCTAAATCTAGGTAATACTTATATTTAATTTAACCTTAAGAAACTATCGTTATTATAATTGCCAAACACAACGAGGGCAGAATTATGACCAACTTAAGCCGCAGACATTTTATTGGATACTCCGCCGCTGCAACAGCGACGACTGTACTCTCGAGTTGTGCGAGTAATAGCTATAAAGTCACTCATGCTCAAGGTTTGCCCGTAAGTTCTTACGGGGCGTCTTCGACGGCCGAAGACGTGACCGATGGAATGGACTTGTCCGGAAAAGTCGCTTTTATTACGGGCTGTAATTCCGGTATTGGCTTAGAAACCATGCGAGTTTTAGCGCTTCGTGGCGCGCACGTCATAGGCACCGGTCGAACGTTGGAAAAGGCTCAAAAGGCGTGCGACAGTGTGTCGGGAAAAACGACACCCGTAACACTTGAACTCTCAAATTTAGGCTCAGTCGTGAACTGCGCTAATCGAGTAAAAGAACTTAATTTGCCTATCGACATGCTAATTCTCAACGCCGGAATTGGATCCTATGGTGAATTTCAATTAATCAATGGCATCGAGCGCTATTTCCATATTAACTATCTTGGGCACTTTCTACTGGCCAATCATTTATTGCCACTTGTGCAGTCGGCTGATCATGGCCGAATTGTGCATGTAGGAAGTCAAATGGGCTATAGCTCGGTACCCCCGGAAGGTATTGATTTTGATAATTTACGCGGAGAAAAATCCTTCGACTCTGAATTAGCCTACGGGCGCTCAAAACTGGCGAATGCCCTATTGTCATTTCAATTGTCGAAACAGATAAATTCCACTCAGGCAACGTCAAATGTCATACACCCCGGATTTGTCAAAACCAATATTGCGCGGTCGGCTCCAGCTTTTGTGCGAATAGCATTCGATATGTTTGGTTCGGCTATTGCCAAAACTCCGGCTCAGGGAGCGGCAACTCAAACGTATGTTGCGACGGCTCCGGCTTTGGCGGGCGTTAGTGGTGCCTATTTTGAGGACTGTAATCCGGTGACCATTAATGGCCTACACTACTTTACCGACGCAGCTATGGCGGACAAATTGTGGCGCGTTTCAACGGAAATGTGCAAAGGGTTTTTATAAGTCGTTCGACGCTTAGGAGGCCCAACCCAGCAGTGATGAACAGCTCGCTATACAACGATCCATAGACCATTGTAGTGTGATCACGGCGGTCGTAAGGTTGGACGCTTTGGCTGCTTTCAATCTAAATGAGTGGTGCGGTAAATTCGAATAGTAACGGACAAATAGAAAATTTTCCTACTGCCTTGCAAGAGATTTGCTATCTTGACTGGAGGGTCTGCTTAACTATGCTTGCTCTGCATGTCCAGTGTTCTGAAATAACCCTTTTAGTCAATATTGACGATGTACATTTAGGCTCATTTCTTCAGAAGATATAATCTATGGAAAAGGTCGTATTATTTTGCATAGGTCTTTTTTTCGCCATTTGTGTGCACGCACAAGAGTCTCTTGTTTTACAGGCGTTCACGAGTACGATGGCGAAATCGGAGCTGAAATACTTAAGGTTGCTTATAGTCGAATTGATATTCAGCTTTCCACTGTAGAATACCCTGGAAAGAGATCACTCAACGAAGCAAATCTAGGTAACCTTGATGGCGAAACCCAAAGAGTTATCGGCTTGGAAAAGCAATACCCAGATCTAATCATGGTGCCTCCACCGGTCGGGTACCTTGAACCCTATTTCTTCTTAATGAATAAAAATATCACAATAGAGAGTTGCCGGGCGCTAGAAAACTATCCTGTCGGGATAGTACGTGGAATCCTCTACAGTAAAAGATGCGCTGAATCAGTGAGAGACCTTATCGTAGTCGACGATTTCAGTGTTCTTATGAAACTTGTTGGTACAGGACGAATCGATGTCGCAATGGCTACGAAAGTCAACGGGCTATCGGAACTGAGCAGGCAAAACATGAAGGCTGTACATCTACTTGCTCCACCACCACTAGAGCCGATAAAACTCTACCATTATATACACGAAAAAAATTCTAGGCCGGTGCCGAAAAATCAATCAGGTTTTGAAAGAAAAGGAACAATCTAGCGAATTGGAAAAATAAGAAACAGAATGACAAAGGAAATATTGACGATCCAGGAATGATTGCTGAGCAACCACCGGCAGGGTACTGACGGGTTAATTCCTGCCAGTGGATTACTCAGGCGATAAATGCTAAAAACGCTACCGCTCCCCCAGTATCTTCAGCTACGCCGCGTGCCTGTCTGACAGATCCAGTCTCGATCTCCTTGCTATTGAAGACCTGCTCGCAGAGTGTTTTTTGAGACCAAGGGAGTAGGTTCCTCCGGATTCAAAAAAGTTAAGTTGTCGATACTTGAAATCTAGCTTACCGCGAAAATTTGACTCTCCTCGACATCGTGATAATGTTATATGCTTTTGACCGGTTCCTGTTCCACGCTATGATGGCATGGGAGCCTCGTTAAACGAGGAAAAGCTTGAAGTGAACTGAGAAGTTTTAGTGGTGGAAAAATGGGTTAGTGCGAAAAGTTGTGGGAGTAACGCTTTTTTATTTGGCGAAAAAAATAACATCGAGTTTAAGTAACTCCCGTCATCGAGGGCAACATTCACCGCTTCTATCGGTGTAATGGTGAGAATGCTCTATAGATATAGGGGGCAAGTGTGTCCGGTATCAAATTAATTTGATGATAGAGAGCAGCGGTATCTCTATATATGATATCTGGTTTAATCGGCAGTATAGTAGGGATAAACGACCTTTTGCGCGTAGTCTGCTACCCGCAAGTACTTTGGTAAGCGCTGTCTGGCGCCGCCAGCAATCGCCGACAAAGCGTAAATGAGGAAGTCTGAATGACAGATATTATTGCACCCGGTGCGGCGACTAAATCCGTCGACCATTCATCGCATTACGGAACGGGCGGCGCGATGGGCAAAACCGGGTTTGCCTGGGCCTTTTTCGAATGGGCCCGGAATCCCTATTACATCCTCGTTGTCATCTACATTTTTGCTCCCTACTTCGCTAGGGAGATCATCGGTGCGGACGTTAGAGCCAGCGGTATTCTCGATGGTCTGTCCCCCGAAGAAGCACAGCAAACTCTTAACGCCAAAGGACAATCTGCCATTGCGGCAGTTACCAAGGGCGCTGGCCTCGTCGCGGCCTTTACCGCGCCTTTCCTTGGCGCCGCCTTAGACCGAGGCGGTCTGCGAAAGCCCTTGCTGGCCCTGTTCCTCGGCATTATCAGTGTGATGTCTTGGATGCTTTGGTATGCCATCCCCGGCGAAGGCGGTCTGAGCACAACTACGATCACGATTGTTTTGATGGTAGCTTATGTGTGTTACACGTATTCCGAGGTCACCCACAATTCGATGCTGGCGGTTTCAGGGGAACAGAAATCGCTGCCCGCCATTTCCGGCCTTGGGTTAGGTCTAGGTAACCTTTCGGCAGCCTTGCTAATGCTAGGCCTGGTTTTGATGTTTTCGCTACCGGACATAAATCAATGGCCCTTTGCTGAGCCACTGTTTGGTTTGGACGCTAGCCAGTTCGAAATTCAGAGGCTTGCGGGCCCCATTTGCGCTATCTGCCTTGCCCTGTTCTCTATCCCATTCTTTATGTATGCAGAAGACGGCGGAACGAAAGGCGCAAGTTGGTTTCAAGCCTTTAAAGACGGCGCGAAGGGCGTAGTCAAAACTATCCGCGAAGCTGCCAAATACCGTGAAATGATGAAATACCTTATCGCACGGATGCTCTATGCCGACGCTATGGCCGCGTTTTTGGCGCTCGGCGCTGTCTACGTTTCGCTATTCCTTGGCTGGGGTATTCTTGAAATGACTATCTATGCTGTTTTCGGCTCAATTTGGGCATTTGGTGGGGGTATATTCGGCGGCTGGCTCGATACCAAGCTAGGTCCTAAAACTGCACTAATCATCGAAATCGTCGTCATGGTTGCCAGCCTGATTCTGCAATTGTCTATCACTCGAGAGACGCTTTTCTTCGGCGCGATCGACAACGTTGTAGTCTGGGACGGGATTGTTTTCAAGTCGCTTTCTGATGTAGTCTTTCTCGGTACAATCAGCATCGTCGCCGTTACCGCGACCGCCAGTATCTCCTCTAGTCGGTCAATGCTCGTCCACCTTGCACCACCGGGACGTAGTGGAGAATTCTTTGGTCTGTATGCCATCGCCGGCACCGTCACCGTCTGGATAGGGCCAATGCTGGTGGAGTTCTTTACCAATGCGTTCAACTCTCAACGTATTGGCATGGCCTCTATCGCTATGCTATTCGTGATAGGTCTCGCCGTTCTCACCACAGTTAAAATGGAGAAATCGACTTAAACCGTATAGAGTTTCCGCGTCTATCGCCGCGATCCGCTCGCGGATCGGCGCAAATCTGTTCTAGATGATCAGCTTAAGCGAAGCGATCTGTTTGATATTTTTAAGTCAGTGCTTTCTCGCTTATCTATACTTTGGTAAGTGTCTTGAGTTAGAGTTTATCGAAGCTAAGAAGGGCTCCGGTGACCTTCTATGAGAAGGTTTTATTGCAACAGTATGTTGGTGAATCGGGAAAGATTATATCGAATCGGTAGGCTCCACAGTTTCCGGGTGTTTATGATGCTGTCTCCAGTCTGCACAACCTGGAGAGGCCTCTGGTCAGGGCGGAACACTAGCGGAACTTGAGTGTGAGTACGTTAGTTGCAGGGAGCAGAACAGTTGCTTGAGACCAACACGTCGATCAAACAGGTCTCAAAAAGCTACTTTGTCGATACCATCCGAAGTGTTATTCGATGTTACACCTAATATGGAATATGAAGGTTATACTGCTGTCGTGAATGCGAACACGGGCGAAAGTTAATACTGTTGTGCAGAGCAAGTTTTCTCGACTATCAGGTATATGCTACCCTACACTAAACAACGCACCGGAATATATACTGAATGACCCTGTTATTGATCTATTTATTTATCGCCATCGGCGTGTCATTTTTTTGTTCGGTACTGGAGGCCGTACTACTTTCAATAACGCCGAGCTTTGTTGAGCAATTATCGTCAAAAAACCCACGAGCTGCTAAAAAGCTGGTAAAAGTCAAGGCTCAACTAGACGAGTCTCTATCCAGTATATTAATCCTCAACACGTTCGCCCACACCATGGGCGCAGCCGGAGTTGGCTCCCAAGCCGTGCAGGTTTTTGGCGCCGAGTGGGAGACTCTCATCGCTGTTTTGCTTACATTGGCTATTCTATATTTCTCAGAAATCATCCCCAAAACCCTGGGAGCAACTTTCTGGCGAAAACTGGCAATACCTTCGGCTTTCGTCATTTCATGGTTGATCAGACTCGTATTTCCATTGGTTTGGGTGTCTACTCGGTTAACCAGATTATTTAGCAGTAAAGAAGGCGATGAAATTACTCGCGAGGAAATTATGGCCCTTGCTTCTCTTGGTCATAAAGACGGTAACCTTTTCACCCAAGAAAATGAATACTTATCTAATCTGTTAAAGCTTCGTGATATAAAAACTGAACAAGTGTTAACACCGCGCAGCGTCGTCCACATGCTCAACGAAAACACCACGATTACCGAAGCACTGGACGATGATAAAACGGTGCAATTTACTCGCATGCCGGTTTACGGCGCAAATATCGACGATATTGTCGGCATAGTAAATAAACGTGATTTATTTCAAACCGAGCGGAAAGGAAACGGGGGACTAACGATAAGCAGTAAGATCAAACCCATTATACGCGTCTCTGAAAAACTCCCGGTGCAAAAACTGCTCGATATGTTCATAAAGAATCGTGAACATCTATTTTTAGTAGAAGACGAGTTTGGCCAAACAGCAGGTGTCGTCACATTAGAAGACGCTATAGAAACTTTACTAGGCCGAGAGATAGTAGATGAAACTGACGCCGTTGAAGACATGCAAGAACTCGCGCGTGGTAATTACCGAACGCGGTTGCGTAAAAGTAAATTGCAAGATGACAATTAAGGTTCGATGGATCTGCATATACCGAAGTCTATCTGACTTCCTTGCTCCCATTCTAACGAATAAATATGGCTGGATAATGTGCTCTATGCTTAGGAATGGTGAAAAGTGGCGTACTGGATCATGGAGAGTTAAAAGTCGTACTTCAAGCTAACAGACATTTGTCGACTTCGTGCCGCGGACCCTTCTTCTAAACCGGTAACTTTGCTAAAGGTGTGATAGGGCGTGTCAAAGATATTTTTCAAGGAAAAAGAAAGAGCTGCTCGATCAGTAACAACTCTGTAAGTTGATGCATTTACCAAAAAATAGTCATCAATTCTGGCTTCTTTCGGCGGACTATCTGCAGGAAAAAACCCCTGCACATTCCCATGAAATTAACCACTAACAGTACTGTCATACCGTTGCCATTTGTAATTTAATTTGATCGAAGCTATCGTTCTTGCGGCGCCTAATTCCACATAGTGATTAGCATAGAAAAAACTGGACCTTAACGACAATACACTCCCAAAATTATAGACCGACTCAATTTCCAAACCTGATAGAATTTGGTCGTCTTGGTTTTTGGGTTGAAACGAGTTAACCCGTTTACAATATCTTCAATAGCGGTTACCCAATAGTGTCTTCGATCCTACTCCAATAGTAACCTACAGACACTTTGAAATCGCCCCGCTGTTGCAGCCAGACCAAGAGTAGACAGGTTTGATGGTTTCCGGTATGACCTCAGTATTGCCAGCGGCGCCGGTTACAATTACCGCGGAATACTTTAGTGACCTAGGGCGAGTACTTTTTCTGTATGGACTAGTGTGGCATCTCGAGACTAAGGAATGAATTTGTCCGTGCGCAATAAGTCAACTTGTCGATACGCCCTAATCGAATATTGTGATTTCACCAAAACAAGTTAGGTAGGAAGGCGTATTCGGGTACTAGGTAAGAAGGTGTCTTCGGCTAATTGAATAAGAAAAAATCCATTCAAAAAGGTAATAATGGAGTGCAGTGATCGGGGTCGAATCTGAACGATTATTTTTCGCGGACTCTCTTTCTGATCCTACTTAGAGCGACCGGCGTAATGCCAAGATAATGTGCAATATCGTTTTGAGTCACTTTTTCTAAAATAACCGGGTCTTTTTCTACTAGCAATTCGAAGCGCTGTTCAGCAGATAGACACAGGAATTCGAATTCACGGCGTTCTTTTTTCATAGCAAAATTCAATAGCACATCCATCATCGCATCGGCTATTTCTGGTTCAGTTTTGCTATAGGTGACAATCGTAGAAAAAGGAATTCTGATTAGCGTTGAAGGTTCGAGGCATATCAAACTGAATGAGCATCCGGAGCCATTACGTGCAGATACCAGGCTGCCAATAATGTCATTGGGAACAATAAAGGATTTAATAAACTCTTTTCCGTCCGGGGAGGTATAAAATGCTTTTAGTAATCCTGAACGCAGTAAGTACAGGGACTGGTCGAGCTCTCCTTGGCGAAAAACCAAGCCATACTTTGGCTTCTCGACGGGTTTCCCTTCACGTTCTATCAGCTCGAAAAAATTCATCATTTTTAACCTGGGTTAACGCATTGCCGTTGTTTGCATATCACAATACTGATTGTACAAGGGTCCGGTCCAGGATCTTTGTTTTCTATTGATTGTTAATTATAGGGAAGCGAGTTATGACTTTGCAAATTAATCGCCGCCGATTCATTCATCGAGCTACGCTGTCTGCTGTGCTGGCAGCGTTACCGGTTCAGGTTTTAAGTGCATTAGCTGAAAAAGCCTCCGGTACAAATCAGTTCGATAAAAATACGACGGCGGAAGGGGTGACTGAAGGGCTCGATTTATCGGGGCTGACATTTGCTATTACCGGCGCAAATTCTGGTTTGGGTTATGAAACCATGCGGGTGTTAGCGCTGCGCGGTGCACATGTTATAGGCATTGCCCGAACGCAAGAAAAAGCAGATAAAGCCTGCGACAGCATCAACGGTGACACTACCCCGTTTTTTTTGGACTTGAATGACTGGGGTTCAGTCGTAAAATGCGCTGATCACATACGTCAGATGAAATTACCCCTGGATGGATTAATCTGTAATGCGGGCATTATGGCTTTACCGGAGCTGGAATTGTCCAACGGTGTTGAAAAGCAATTTGCCGTTAATCATCTTGGACATTTTATTTTGATCAATCAACTAATGGAGCAAGTATTGACCGCAGATCAGGGAAGGTTTGTTATATTGAGCTCAGGACTGCACACCAATGCAGAAAAGGGTATTGAATTTGATAACCTGGACGGCAATAAACACTATGAACCCTGGCAAGCTTACGGTGTTTCCAAATTGGCAAACGCTTTGTGTTCGCGAGAGTTGTCGAGGAGAATTTCTTCAACGGGCGCGACTTCCAACTGTCTGCACCCAGGTGTTATCCCAACTAACTTAGTTAAAAACCTTCCTGTATGGCAGCGCTTAGGTGCCAAATATCTTGGCTGGTTGTTCATGAAAACAATACCCCAAGGAGCCGCTACCAGTTGTTACTTGGCTACTAACCCGGCATTGAGTGATGTTAGTGGTTATTACTTTGAGGATTGTAATATCGCGGAGAGCTCTACTTATGTTGACGACGATGCGATGGCGATGGCGCTCTGGGAGATATCTGAAAAATTGACTAGTGACTTTCTTCTTTGATAGGGCGGCGATGGTACTTGTTTACGGCTTTGTGGTGGATGGTTTTTTCGTGGGTTGAGAACAGTACAGAACGCCCCCGTAATTCAGAAAAAGGGTGTTCTGTATTGATTACATATTGTTTTGCTTTTAAAATTTAGCGTGTGGGCACCGTGTTAAGGCCTCAAATATACCCAGCCTGGTTCAACGCCCGAAAGTGCTGCCGGAATGCTGGAGTCTTTTCCGTCAGAAAAGGGTACGCGTATAGCATCTCTGCCGATTGATGCGGCTTGCATTGCATCATCTGCTTTTTCAAACGGTACGAGAGACTCTAGCATCCGAAGTGTTGGTGCCATAACCGCTATTTCTCCCGCTGCGGCACGCTTGATCAAATCAGCCGGTTCGAACCAGCCAGAATTAACGAGTTCCTTGTCGTCGTGAATCGGGTGTTGGTCTTGAGGCATGCGCGCAAGGAAAAAGCGGGTGTCGAACCGTTTTGGCACCACCGGTGGTGTAATCCAACGGGCCACGTAATGGATGGAAGCCGTATCGAGGATCAAATCCTCAGTTTCGATTATCTGGGATAATGGCAATTCCCCACTGTGTACCAATCCTCTGTACTCGTGGTATCGGGCTTTATCCGCCGCAGCTGACATCGATAGCAACTTATCCGATTCTCCTATTAGTGCAAGCATGATTCCCGCTTCTTCAAAAGTTTCGCGAATGGCTGCGACATAATAGGCGAGCCCCCCCTTGTCAACTTCTAGGCGTTTGCTGGCTTCCACGTCGGATTTACGACAATGAGTTTCATAAAGATCAAGTTTATCGTCTGGATCAACCGTGCCTCCTGGAAATACCCACATACCACCGAAAACGGTACGTGAACTTCGTTTCATCATGTAGACCTGTAGTTCCGGACGGTCGTCGATCAACATAACGGTGGCCGCAGGTCGCGGTATTACAATTTCAGCTTGTGTATCGGTCATTTTGCCTCCTTTTAGAGATGGCAGTGTAACGAAATTGACGGTTAATAGGTATCGCCATATATGACAGCCCCTTCTTACTGCTAAACCACTTTGTCTAATATAACGATTCCAATTGCTCCTCGGGTCACCTCCGTAGAATTGCGCCTTTTTGGTGAACGAGCCACGCAATAGGCTTGACAATCTCCGCTCTGCTTGCGGCCAGTGCCCTAGCAGATGATAGAGACTTGTACATTTACCACGAAAGTCCAGACAGCTACTTACTTATCGTCGATACAAAAAATGCAAATGTGGCATTTACGAATTATACTTCCCCATTAATCACCGACAGGAATACCAACGTATGAGTACATTTAGCCGCCGAGACTTTCTCCGTTATTCCACCGCAGCTGCCGCCATACCAGTGATGTCCGGGTGCAGCGACGACTATGCCTCGATCGACAGCACGCTGCCGGTGGGGCGCTTTGGTGCTGATTCGACCGCCGAGGAGGTGACCGAGGGCCTGGATCTCAGTGGCAAGGTCATGTTGATTACGGGCTGTAATTCGGGTATTGGGCTGGAGACAATGCGGGTTTTAGCGATGCGCGGTGCCCATGTCATCGGAACCGGCAGAACCTTGGAAAAGGCCCGCAAAGCCTGTGCTAGCGTGGCGGGTAAAACGACGCCGGTGGCGCTTGAGCTGTCGGATTTTCAGTCTGCGGTAGACTGCGCGGCAACGGTCGCCGAAATGGGTTTAGCGCTGGATGCGGTTATTTTGAATGCGGGCATCGGCAGTTTTGGCGAGATGCAGTTGGTCAATGGAGTGGAGCGTATTTTTGCCATTAATTATCTAGGCCACTATGTGTTGATGAATCATCTGTTACCGCTGGTACAGGCTTCGCAGCAAGGGCGTATTGTTCATGTGGGCAGTCGGCAGGGCTATATGTCTGCCCCTGCCGCGGGTATAGATTTTGACAATTTACGCGGTGAAAAAGCGTATGACGCCGACTTAGCCTACGGTCGGTCCAAATTAGCGAATGCTCTTTTTTCGTTGAAATTATCCAGAATGCTAGACCCGGCCAAGACGACGTCTAACGTCTTACATCCGGGCTTTGTAAAAACGAATATCGCTCGGGATGCCGGGTTTTTGGTGCGCGTGGGTTTCGATATTGTGGGGCCTTTCATTACCAAGACTCCAGCGCAAGGAGCGGCCACCCAGAGTTATGTCGCCACTGCACCGGCGTTAGCCGGGATTAGCGGCGCCTATTTTGCCGATTGCAATCCTGCCAGGATCGAGGTACCGAACTTTTTCTTTGATCAGCCACTGGCCGACAAGCTTTGGGATGCGACGCAGGACATGTGTAAGGGCTATCTGATATAAGGCGCGTGCGGTGCCGGCGGGTTAACGGGTATCTATGAAAAACAGTACATGATTTTTTATAGAGGCTACCGATTTCCCGAGGTGATACTCACTACTGAACAATATGAAAAGTAATCGAGCAGGCAGGCTCAGCGGTTTCTGAGTGATCGTACTGCCGTCTCCACTCCGTTCAATCTGGACAGGCATCTGGTCAAGGCGGAACACTATCGAGAGTTAAGGATGAGCGCGTTCGCACAACGGAGTATTGCGGTTGCTTGAGAACAAAGGGTCGATTCTTCAGCCCTCAAAAAGTTAATTTGTTGTACTCTTTTTTGGGTGTGATGGACTTATCTGCTCTTTGGTGTAACTATTTTAGTTATTGTGTGCTGGCGACAAAAGGATAACAAATGGCTGCTGAAAAGGACCTACTGGCACGGGCTTGCGCGAAAGCTGGCCTGTCGGATTTTGGCGATGATTGGTTTCGTGGGGCGTTGGGAGCCTGGGTCAAGGATTTGGATGGTCCTCATTTGTCCGAGCGAGGTCGCGCTTTTTTTGAACGACTAGTCGTGAAAGATTTAGTTCGGCGTGCCCAGGTGATCGATTGTTTAAAGAAAAATCCTGAAATCGAAGAAACGACTATCCCACCAATATTGTACATCACAGGCCATGAACGATCCGGTACGACTTACCTACATAATCTTTTATCTCATCATAAGTTTGGCCGTTCTTTATCGCGTTGGGAGCTGATGATGCCGACGCCTCCGCCCGAGCCCGATTCGCTAATGGACGACCCGCGCCGCGCGCAAGCGCAAAAGTCTGTCGATGCGCTGAAAGGGACGGATCTTGAGACTATGCATTGGGTCAATGCTCACGACCCGGAGGAGTGTGTTTGGGGGTTCATGGATTGCACTGCCTTACTGGGGCAGGCGCCGATGATGATTATGCCCACCTGGCGCACTTGGCTATCGAACAATGACCTGACGCCGACCTTTGAAAATTATCGTAAAATTATTCAAATTCTTATTTGGAAGAATCAAGTACCTGCGGACGGTTTTTTGGTGTTAAAAGCGCCGCAGATCACCCGCGATTTAACGGAGTTTGCAGCGGTATTTTCCGAGGCTCGATTCGCTTTTACCCATCGAGACCCCTATCGTGTTTTGACCTCGACCTGCAACTTGGTTGAAATCGTCAATAGGCCTTTTCTCGCAAATAAAGACTATTTTTTCGAGACCGAAAAACAAGAAAAAATAATGTTTGAACAGTGTATGGATAAGCTTGACGCCATGACCTTGTTTGCCAAGCAGCAGCCTAATCGCGTGACCAATGTTAATTATATTGATTTGATAGAGCGGCCTGTAAATGTGGTGTCTCAGGTATTTAACGCCTTCGGGTCAGTGTGTGATGATGAGCTTGATGTAAAAATTGCCGATTTTATTGCCGGCCAGCAACAGGGCCAGCGAGCCAAGCCACGGGGTGACTTATCGACCTTTGGCTACGACCACGACAAAGTGTTAGCCAATAATCGTGTAGCTCGGTATATGGATCATTTTCATCTTCCGAGTGAGGTGACCAGGCGAACAAGTGCGAGCTAACCATTTTGGCGCACTGATATTCTGTTCGTGACATCCCCATCGTTTAGTATCGGTTGCATAATTGGCTCGGTCTGCCAGCGACGATGAGGGGTATTTCTTTAACGTAGCTGCT